>JAEPMM010000098.1 GCA_017643965.1 Marinobacter sp. | reverse complement strand
GTCGGTATCGTGATCTGGATCGGCGGGCTGGATGTCATCCATGGCCGTATCAGCCCCGGGGAACTGGCGGCGTTCGTGTTCTACAGCCTGCTGGTCGGGGTCGCGGCCGGTGCCATCAGTGAGGTGATCGGCGAACTGCAGCGAGCGGCCGGCTCGGCGGCCCGGCTGTTCGAGCTGTTGCAGACTGAACCGGCATTTGCCCGCGACAGCGGCAACACCCTACTGCCACACCCGGTGCGGGGCGAGATCCGGCTGGAACACCTGGGGTTCAGTTATCCCGGGCGCACACAGCAGCCCGCCCTGAGCGACCTTTCACTGACCGTGCAAGCGGGGGAAACCCTTGCCCTTGTCGGCCCGTCCGGCGCGGGTAAATCCACCCTGTTCGACCTGCTACTGCATTTCTACCAGCCCGGTGAGGGGCGCATCCTGATTGATGGTCTGGACAGCGCCGGGCTGTCACTGGAATCCCTGCGCCGGTGTTTTGCGCTGGTGCCGCAGAATCCTGCCCTGTTCCATGGCACGGTGGCGGACAATATTCGCTACGCCCGCCCGGAAGCCAGCCAGGCGGATGTGGAGCAAGCGGCACGAATTGCCCATGCCGATGAATTTATCCAGAGCCTGCCCGAAGGCTACGACACCCGCCTTGGTGATGCCGGGCTGGGTCTGTCCGGCGGCCAGAAGCAGCGCCTGGCCATAGCCCGGGCGCTACTGGCGGATGCCCCGGTGCTGTTGCTGGACGAAGCCACCAGCGCCCTCGACGCAGAGAGCGAGAACCTTATCCAGCAGGCCATGCCGGCGCTGACCGCGGGACGCACCACGCTGGTGATCGCCCATCGCCTGGCCACCGTCAGAGACGCGGATCGCATTGCGGTTCTGGACCAGGGCCGCCTGCTGGCCGTCGGCACCCATGACGAACTGATGCGTAACAACGACCTCTATCAGCGACTGGCCAGGCTGCAGTTTCGCGATCATGCCGCCTGACGGCGACCATAGTCGGTTTGTTTCCTGTCACCGTACTACTTACACTGGTAGATGAAACTTTCGAACCTGAAACCAGGGAGAATGGCAAAGTGAGCAATAAAGAATTGCAGGCACTCAAAGAACGCTACGTTGCAGCGGGCGCGGCAAGTCCCAATGAACAGTTTGCCGACCACGCAACGAATGCGGAACTGTGGGATGCAGACGGCAAACGCATGATCGATTTCGCCGGCGGCATCGGTGTCCTTAACATTGGCCATCGCCACCCGAAAGTGGTGGAAGCGGTCAAGGCCCAGCTCGACAAACTCATGCACACCTGTCAGACGGTGATGCCCTACGAGGGCTACGTCAAGCTGGCACAGAAACTCAGTGAAGTGGTACCGGTCAAGGGTCACGCCAAGGTCATGCTGGCCAACTCCGGTGCCGAAGCGCTGGAAAACGCCATGAAGATCGCGCGTGCCGCCACCGGCAAAACCAACGTGATCTGTTTTGACGGCGGTTACCACGGCCGCACTTTCTATACCATGGCGATGAACGGCAAGGCGGCGCCTTACCAGACCGATTTCGGGCCCATGCCGGGGAGTGTTTACCGCGCGCCGTATCCGGTGCCTTACCACGGCGTGTCCGAGGACGAAGCGCTGCGCGGCCTGAAGATGACCATGAAAGCGGATTCGCCGGCCCACAACACCGCCGCCATCGTGATCGAGCCGGTGCTGGGCGAGGGCGGTTTCTATGCCGCGCCAACCAGCTTCCTGAAAGCGATCCGCAAGATCTGCGATGACAACAACATCCTGATGGTGGTGGACGAAGTGCAGAGCGGCTTCGGCCGGACCGGCAAGATGTTTGCCATCGAGCACAGCGGCATTGAGCCGGATCTGATGACCATGGCCAAGAGCATGGCGGACGGCATGCCGATCTCGGCCATCGTGGGTACCGACAAGCACATGGATGCTTCCGGCCCGAACTCGCTGGGCGGCACCTACACCGGAAGCCCGACGGCCTGTGCAGCGGCACTGGCGGTCTTCGATGTGTTCAAGGAGGAGGACATTCTCGGCAAGGCCCAGGCCCTGGGTGAGAAGCTGAAGCAACGGTTCGGCCAGTGGCAGGAGCAGTTCGAGCATGTGGACAACGCCCGTAACATGGGGCCGATGGCCGCATTCGAGCTGGTGGAGAGCAAATCCAACCGCAAGCCAATGCCGGAAATGGCGGCGGCAGTAACCAAGAAAGCCAAGGAGAAAGGGCTGATTCTGCTGAGCTGCGGTATGTACGGCAATACCCTGCGCTTCCTGATGCCGGTCACCATCGAAGACGATGTGCTGGAAGAAGGGCTGGCGATTGTGGAAGAAAGTCTGAAGGAGGTCGGGGCGTAACACACACCCTGACCGTTCCGGCTGATCTAAAACCGGGCCCTGGGGGTCCGGTTTTTTTATGGCTGCAACCTTTTTCCGGAGGCTTCGGAGCCGGCTTACCCCGGCCGGTGGATTCATCGTATACTGCCGGGAGTTCTTCGGCAGTGCCTGTGGCCTGCTGCTGTTTCACCAACCAGGCAACGCCATGACTTCTCAGAATTCTTCCAGCATCCCGGACCACAAGCCAAGGCCTTGGGTCGACCTGCTGGTCAGCATCATCATTCCGTCCGTGATCCTGATGAAATTCAGCGGTGATGAGCACCTAGGCAGCGTCAACGCGTTGCTGATCGGACTGGCGTTCCCCCTTGGCTGGGGGCTGTTTGAGCTGATCAAATACCGCAAGAAGAATTTCATCGCGGTGCTGGGTCTGATCAGTGTCGCGCTGACCGGCGGTATCGGGCTACTGGAGCTGGACGCGGGGTTGCTGGCCATCAAGGGGGCAGGGATACCGGCAATCATCGGCCTGGCAGTGCTGATCTCCACCCGCACCCGATACCCGCTGGTACGCACCCTGCTGTACAACCCTTCGGTGCTGAACGTGGACAAGATTCAGTCTGCGCTGAAAGAGCAGGGCAGCGAGGCCGAGTTTGAAGATCGCTTGCTGAAGGCCACCTATTTCTTCAGCCTGACCTTCCTGTTTTCTTCGATCATGAACTACGTCCTGGCGAAATGGATAGTGGTCAGTCCGTCCGGTACCCAGGCGTTCAATGAGGAGCTGGGCAGGATGACCCTGGTCAGCTACCCGATGATCGCCATTCCGTCGATGATCATGATGATCGCCATCTTCTACTACCTGTGGCGCTCCATCCGCCGGCTCACCGGTTACACCCTGGAAGAAGTGATGGCGCCCCATCTTGCCGCCCAGCAGGACGCCGGCCAGTCATCGGATTCCACCAACGGCAAGCAGTAATCGACCGGTAATTAACTGATTTCCAACAAAAAGGCGACCCGAAGGTCGCCTTTTTCTGGCCTGCCTGAAACGCTACACGTCCAGGTTGGTCACTTCCAGTGCGTTGGTCTGGATAAAGGCCCGGCGCGGCTCCACGTCATCGCCCATCAGGGTGGTGAAGATCTGGTCCGCGGCAAAGGCATCCTCGATGGTAACCTTCATCATCCGGCGCGTCTCCGGATCCATGGTGGTCTCCCACAACTGCTCCGGGTTCATCTCGCCCAGTCCCTTGTAGCGCTGGATGTTCAGTCCCCGCTGAGCTTCTTTCATCAGCCAGTCCAGCGCGCCCTCGAAGGACAACACTGCCTGCTTGCGCTCACCACGCTGGATGTAGGCGCCGTCTTCCACCAGTCCGTCCAGAGCTTCGCCCATCCGTGCAATGGAAACGTACGACGACGACTCGAAGAATTCGTGATTGAACACGTGGGTGTACGGAATGCCGTGCACTGAAATCACCACCTTGGGCAGGAACAGATTGCGCTCGGAATCTTTCTCCACCGAGAAAGTGTATTTGGTGCCGGTACGGGTATCCAGATCCAGACCATCGCCAAGACGCGCCACCCAGCGAGCCACCGCCGCTTCGTCCCGGAGGTCCTCAGGCTTGAGGGTTACGTTCTGCAGCATCTGCTCCAGCACCTTGGCAGGATAAGCCCGGGACAGGCGTTCGATCATCGCCATCACGGCCTGGTAATCCTTCACCATGGTTTCCAGCGCAGAATCCTTGATAGCCGGGGCTTCCGGATTGACGTACAGCTGAGCGCCCTCCAGAGCAGTCTGGGTGAGGTAGGCCACCTTGGCCTTCTCGTCCTTCAGGTACTGCTCCTGCTTGCCACGCTTGACCTTGTACAGCGGCGGCATGGCGATAAAGACATGACCACGCTCGATGATCTCGCGCATCTGGCGGAACAGGAACGTCAGCAACAATGTACGGATGTGGGAGCCATCTACATCGGCGTCGGTCATGATGATGATGGAGTGGTACCGCAGTTTTTCCGGATTGAATTCCTCACGGCCGATACCACAGCCCAGCGCGGTAATCAGTGTGCCGACTTCCACAGAAGACAGCATCTTGTCAAAGCGGGCTTTCTCCACGTTGAGGATCTTGCCCTTGAGGGGAAGGATAGCCTGCGTCTTGCGGTCCCGACCCTGCTTGGCGCTGCCGCCGGCCGAGTCACCCTCCACAATGAACAGTTCGGACAGGGCCGGGTCTTTCTCCTGGCAGTCCGCCAGTTTGCCGGGCAGGCCGGCAATATCCAGCGCGCCTTTACGGCGGGTCATATCTCGCGCCTGGCGGGCAGCCTCACGGGCGCGGGCCGCTTCGATCATCTTGTTGACGATCAGTTTGGCCTCACCCGGTTGCTCCTGAAGGAAGTCGGCAAAGGCCTGGTACAGTTCCTGCTCTACGGCGGTTTTGACTTCCGAGGAGACCAGCTTGTCCTTGGTCTGGGACGAAAACTTGGGGTCCGGTACCTTGACGCTGATGATCGCGGTCAGGCCTTCACGGGCGTCATCACCGGACGTGCTGACTTTGGCCTTCTTGCCCAGACCTTCATGCTCGATGTAGTTGTTCAGCGACCGGGTCAGCGCGGCGCGGAAGCCCGCCAGGTGGGTACCGCCGTCACGCTGGGGAATGTTGTTGGTGAAGCAGTAGAGGTTCTCCTGGAAGGCATCGTTCCACTGCATGGCCACTTCCACCGCAATTCCGTCTTCCCGATCCTTGTTGAAATGGAAAACCCGGTTGATCGGTGTCTTGTTGCTGTTGAGGTGCTCGACGAAGGCGCGCAGACCACCCTCATACTCGAAGACTTCCTCCTTGCCACTGCGCTCATCGGTCAGGCGGATACGCACGCCACTGTTCAGGAATGCCAGCTCCCGCAGGCGCTTGGCAAGAATGTCGTAATGGAATTCGATGTGGGTAAAGGTTTCCGGCGACGGAATGAAATGAACCTTGGTGCCACTGGCATCGGTGTCACCGACCACGGCGAGCGGTGAATTGGGCACACCGTGGGTGTAGCCCTGCTCATAGACCTTGCCTTCACGGCGAATGGTCAGGGTCAGGGTAGAGGAGAGCGCGTTCACCACCGAGACGCCTACCCCGTGCAGACCCCCGGAGACCTTGTAGGAGTTGTCATCGAACTTACCGCCGGCATGAAGGACGGTCATGATGACCTCGGCGGCCGACACGCCTTCTTCTTCATGAAGGTCGGTGGGAATTCCACGGCCGTTGTCCTTGACCGAGACCGACTCATCGGGGTGGATGATGACGCCAATCTCCGAGCAGTACCCGGCCAGAGCTTCATCGATGGAGTTATCCACCAGCTCGAAAACCATGTGATGCAGGCCCGTGCCATCATCGGTATCGCCGATGTACATGCCGGGCCGTTTCCGAACCGCATCCAGTCCTTTCAAGACTTTGATACTGGAGGAATTGTAGTTCGATTCGCTCATTAGGGTACTCCTGAAGGGTGATTACCGGGTCCGGCTCTGATGGCGGGTGTTGACCACGCCAACCCTTTGCCACCCGGGTCTTATTCTTCCGTCAATTGTCCATGTTCCACGTGGAACATTCGATAGTCCGGTTTCGCGTTCTGCCAGAGTTGGTCCGGCCGAGGCGATTCGATGGAGGTGATAAACACCTGACATCGCAATTCGTGTAACTTTCTGGCCAACATGGATCGGTGGCCAACATCCAGCTCTGCGTTGATATCGTCGAGCAAAAACGTCACCTGCTTGCCCAGCTGGCTCAGCACCATGCCTTGAGCAATCTTCATCAGGATCACCAGGGTTTTCTGCTGTCCGCGGGAAAACGTCTCGGCCACCGGCCGCCCCTGAAATCGCAGCTTGATGTCGGCCCGGTTCGGGCCATACAAGGTGTGGCCCATCCGCAATTCCTGTTCCCGATGCGCGGCCAGAACTTCCGATAACGGCAGGCTGGTGTCCCATCCTGCATAGAAGTCCATTTTCATACCTTCGACCCAGGGTGCGTCCACCTCTTTTACAAGGCTCTGGAACGCGGTCTGAAACAGGTCAAAGGCACTTCGCCTCGCGTCAGTCAGCTGGTTGGCCAGAACCGTGTACTGGTTGTCCCAGACACGGATTAAAGCCTCGTCTAGTCTACCATTTCTTAGCGTTTGATTCCGCTGTGATGTCACTCTTTGACACTGCTGCCACACGCCGGCAAACGAAGGTTCCACGTGGAACACTGACCAGTCGAGAAACTGGCGACGCTTGCCTGGGCCACCGGCCACAATCTCGAACACCCCCGGATCAATCACCGACACCGGCAAATGCCTGGCCAGGGCCGAGAGATTCTTCACCGGCTCTCCGTCAACCCTCAAGGTGGTCTCTTTCGACGAGACATCCCGCGCAAAACCCAATCGGTGCCGCAACTGACCCGGGCTTTGCTCACGATCTTTTTCGGGTTCCAGTCCCTGGTCCAGCCCACCGAACACGGTCAGGCGTTGCTGACCATGACTGACCACGGCCTGATGACGACTGACCCGGAACGACCGACCTAGACCCAGGTAACCGATGGCCTCCAGAACGCTGGACTTGCCACTGCCGTTCTCACCGAACAGCAGGTTGAATGAAGGGGAGAAAGTCACGGGCGCGGCGGCGAGATTGCGGAAATGTTCCGTTTGCAGTTTGACCAGCGCCATAGAGTCAGGGGGATTCCGCAGAGTGTGTAGGAAAACAAAAAGGCAGCACCCGCATAGCGAATGCTGCCTTAGTGTACAAAACCCTCAGCCCGTTGGCGACGCCCGTGATGCCTGCATCTGTGGGCGTCACCCAATGGCTGGGCGGATCAATGAAGCATGTTCAGGCGCTCGTCCATGAACACGTCCATTTCCGGCGCCAGAATGTGCACGTAGCGGTCGAAATACAGGAACTGTTTCAACAACAGCGCAAACTCGCGGGGGAAATGAAGGCCGTGGCTCTCGCCGATTTTCACCATATCCATCAGGATATTGTTGACGTCGTCGTCCGCCTGAACCGCTTCATAAGGCACATGGTCCGGAACCATCTTGTCCATCTGCTGATACAGCTTGCGCAGATCTGCCGCCAACGCCGACGTTTCCACACGCTCGTGGGTGATACCGATACGGATCATGGCATCTGCCATACCATCGAAGTTACCCACCATAATGGCTGAAATAAAATCGCTGACCGCCTGCCAGGTGTCCGGACGAATCCGCCCGACAATGCCGAAATCGATGAACCCGACCCGACCGTCTTTCAGCACCATGAGATTTCCCGCATGCACGTCGGAGTGGAAAAACTCGCACTGGGTCAGACTGGAGAACCAGGTATTCATCGCAGTAATCAGTGTGCGTTCCGGATCGCGGGCGTAGCCGCGAATACTCTCGAGATCGGTCAGCGGTACACCGTGGAAACGCTCCATGGTGAGAATCCGCCGGGTGCTGCAATGTTCGTACACCAGCGGTACCGCGGCATCTTCATTATGGGTGGTGTGAAGAAACTCGCGGAACACCTTCAGGTTGTTGGCTTCCTTGATGAAATCACACTCTTCCATCATGGTGCGCTGGATCTCTTCCACAATGCCGGACAACGACGTCCAGGACAGCTTGGGCGCCAGCGTCTCCAGAATTTTTGCCGACAGGTACAGGAAGTTGAGATCGGTCAGCAGGATGTTTTCCACACCCGGCTTTTGCACTTTGATCACCACATCTTCGCCGGTCAGCAATTTCGCCGCATGCACCTGGGCAATCGACGCCGACGCCAGCGCCACCGGATCGATTTCCGCGAACACCTGATCTATCGGCCGGCCGAGTTCGTCTCGAATGATCTTGCGAATCACGCTGAACGGCAGGTTCGGGGTTTTATCGAGACAGTACTGGAACTCCTCCACATATTCCTTGGGGAAAAACGTCGGAGAGCTGGCAATAAACTGCCCCAGTTTGATGTAGGTGGCCCCCAGGGACTCAAAGGTCTGCCTGAGCAGCCGTGGCGTTGGCGGGCGATCGCCCCGCAGCCAGTTTATTCCGGTCCGTCCCAGCACCGACGCGGTCTGGCCGATGCGGAATGCGCCTTTGATACCGTTACTTACCGTTCCGAAAACCATTTCGTCACTCACCTTTTTTGCTGAACCCGATGTGTACCATCCCCGACTGCATCCGCAATGGTCACGCCATCCGTGGCCCGGTTCATTGTGTCCTACAGGCGCATCGGCATGACCACATACAGACAACGGTTGTCGTTCTGGGCTTCGATCAACGCACTGCTGTTCGGATTCGACAGGGTGATCTTCACCTGCTCCTCATCCAGTGCGTTCATCACATCCACCAGATAGCCTACATTAAAGCCAATCTGCAGTGATTCGCCCTGATACTCCACCGGCAGCGCGTCTTCGGCCTGTTCCTGATCCGGGTTGTTGGCAAACACCTGCAACTCGTTCGGTGCCAGGTTCAGCCGCACACCACGAATGTTTTCGTGGGACAGGATGCCAGCACGCTGCAGGGTGTTCTTGAGCGTAGCTCGATCCGACAGCACCACCTTATCGCCACCGCGGGGAATCACCCGGTTGTAGTCCGGGAACTTGCCCTCGATGAGCTTGGAGGTAAAGGTGTAACTGCCCACCGTGGCGCGCAGGTGATTGTCGCCGATCACCAGGGTCACCGGTGTTTCCACGTCATCCAGCAGCCGCGCCAACTCCAGCACGCCCTTGCGGGGTACGATCACCTGTTTGAGGTCACAGCCGGTCGGCAGGTCGAAATGCGCCATGGCCAGGCGGTGGCCATCGGTAGCCACGGTCCGCACGTGGCCCTGATCCACTTCCAGCAGCAGACCGTTGAGGTAGTAGCGCACGTCCTGCTGGGCCATGGCGAAGGCGGTGGCGTCCAGCATCCGGCTCAATTCCTTCTGCGGCAGCTCGATGCGGAAACTTTCCGCCTCGTCTTCCACATTGGGGAAATGCTCCGCCGGCAGCGTCGACAGCGTGAAGTGACTGGCGCCGCAGCGCAGGTGCAACCGGTCGCCTTCCAGCGCCAGTTCGATCGGCGCTTCATCGC
>JAEPMM010000039.1 GCA_017643965.1 Marinobacter sp. | reverse complement strand
TGCTGCTCAGGGTGTTCGACTCTTTCTCCGGTGTTGTCCGTACCGAAAGTGCTGCCCTCCAACGCCTGTTGAAGAGGTTCTCGGGAAATCGGCCGGTCCATGCATTGCTCCTTGCCACATCAATGTGGCCCTGTGCTGCCGACCCAACCAGTGAACTGATTCGGACTGACGCGGCAACAACACTCTTCCATGGTAGAACCCGCGGAACTTGAGACCCGAGCGGTGGCCCGCTCGAGGCGTCTGACGTGAGGCTGTCTACTCTGCCTTCAATATGAAACCGCAGGTAGACAAAAGCAACCTGCAAATACTGACTGGTAATATAACCGTAAGGCATAACGGTTTTTCAGTTTAACCAGGTTCGTTTACGGTCACTAAAACTGCATTTCACTTCCTGAGCAGCCCGTCTTTTGATGTTCTGCCCAAGGCGTGCACTAACTCCATGATGATCAGTAAAAAATACAAAACGCTCGGTAATTTTCACCACCCCAGAGAACCAGACGGCGGGGCATAATCGTGTCTCCGAAGCATTGGGCAACCTTGATGTTGCGCCACTCTCTGCCTGAAGAACACGGAATTGGCGACCTGCTCGAAACTTAATTTAATTAATCTTAATTCCAACACGAATGGCTCGATCCTCGCTTGTTCGACTTCACTGCGCCCAACAGACACATGATCACGGACGCAGCCAAGAAATGTCATGAATCATTAGCGGGGGAATTGTAATGACTGAACTACTTAACGAATCGGATATAAACGCGAAACTGCACGATCTTATTGAGCTCGACTACGACGCCATCGCCGCCTATAAAGCCGCAATTGATGGCATAGACGATGCCTCCCACAAGGCGAAGCTGATCGAGTTCATGGGAGATCACGAGCGCCACGTCAGCGAGTTCAGTGGTGTGATTCGCAAACAGGGAGGAACACCACCTGACAGCGGGGATTTCAAGAAAATCCTGACCGCTGGCAAGGTCAAGATCGCGGACATGATCGGTAGCGATGATCTGATCCTGAAAGCCATGACGGCCAACGAAGAGCAAACCAACAGTAAGTACGAAAGCATGGTACAGGAGGGGTTTCCGGCGCCTGTTCAGAAATTGCTGGAGGCGGGTCTGGCTGACGAGAAACGGCACCGGGCCTGGATTAAGTCGGCTCTTAACGAGTGAGCTGAGCCGCACTACCCGATTTCCCAAAAGGCGAAGTCACCTCGATAAGAATGTTTTATGGATGGTGGCCGCCCGCTTTGGGATTTTTTGTTACCCGCGGAACCTGATCAGAACGCCAGGCGCGAGATCACTGAATGGATACAAAACTGCTAGAGCATAGTGGCAAAAAATAGACATCCCCTGACTTATCAGTACGTTATTCGCACTTCCTGCCAGGCCCTGCCATCGCCCCCTGTCCCGTCCTGCCCTGCAAATTGTAAATCATTGTTAAATCGAGCAATTAAAGCGAGTGAACTGGTCGATTTGCCGCCACCTGCCTGACGCTGGAGCCAATGTCGGCGCACAAAGCATTAACGTATTTTCATGGGCATTAACAATAAGAAACATTCTGAAACATTTCACCGACGATGAAACTACCTTACACGCCAAGGGACCACCGAGCGACAACAACGAATTAGAATCGTGAAAAGGATCACACAATTATGACTCAACTCAATAAATTCCTGCTGGCGGGTTGTATTGCACTACCCGTTAGCCTTGCACACGCAGACTCCAAGCCCTTCCCATTGTCGTACAGTTTCGTCGGCGCAGAAGTGAGCTATGTTGACTCCGGCAACTCCCGGAACAAATCAACCAACCCGGATAACCTGTCCAATTACCCCGAACTCGGTCTGACGCTGGGCCACCAGTTCACGCCGAACTTTACGCTGATGGGTGCCCTCGGTTACGCAGAAACCGAGACCCGCCGCACCGACATCGACACAGACATTCTGCGCGGCTCCATTGGCGGGCGGATTCATCCCGGCAAATTCCGCCTTGCGGGCTGGCGTCCTTTTGGTGGCCTGGGCTACAGCTACACCGACATTGATGTCGATGGCGCCCTGGACTCCAAAACCGAAGACGCGATTTATCTGGAAGGCGGCCTTCAGCGCATGATGACCGACAGTTTCGTGTTCGAAGCCGGCATTCGTGCCCGCACCGAACTCGAGGACGGCTACGTGGACGGCCAGGCCTTCGCCGGTGTCCAGTACCTGTTCAACAAGTCCTACCCGCAGCGTCCAAAAGAAACCGTATTCGAGCGTCCTGAGCCCGAGCCGGTTGCACCGCCCGCTGACACCGACGGTGACGGCGTAGTGGATCCGGACGATCTCTGCCCGGATACCCCAAGAGGTGCCCTGGTGGATGAGGACGGTTGCCACAAGGAGCTGACCAAAGACATCAAGGAAACCCTGTACGTGGAATTCGATCTTGATGGCACTGAGGTCAAGACCGAGTACTTCGATGAAATCGGCAAACTGGACGACCTGATGACCCAGTACCCGACCAGCCGGATCCTGCTGGAAGGCCATACCGATAGCACCGGTAGTGCCCGCTACAACCAGAACCTCTCCCAGAGCCGCGCTGACTCAGTGATGAAAGTGCTGATCAACCAGTTCGCCGTCAGTTCTGAGCGCATCTCAACCACCGGCATGGGTGAATCCCAGCCTGTTGCGGACAACGCAACTGAAGAGGGCCGCGCCCAGAACCGCCGTGTCGAGGCCATCCTCTCCGGCAAACACACCGAAATCATGAAGAAGTAAGGGGCTGATCATGGCTAATATCAAATTTCATCTCGGCATAGGCGTTACGGCTCTTTCCCTGTTGGTCGCCGGTTGTGGCGGCGGTGGCGGCGGGCCAGGCGATCCACGCATTCCCGCGGGTAACAGCGGAAGTGGTGGCTCAAACGTTGGTGGCGACACCGAAACCTTCTGCACCTCCGAAAGCACCGTGTTCGAAGTGGCAGAATTCGTGCCGGCGAACGGCGAGCGCAATGTGGATCTCAACCGCAGCGTCCGCGTAACTTTCAACGCAGACGTGGATGCCGCGTCGGTCAGTCAGAACTCACTGCCACTGACCGTCAATGGCAATTCCACCGTCGTGTCGGCAAACTACCGAGTACTGGGCCGGTCGGTGGTCATCAACCCGGACCAGAACCTCCAGGCCGAAACGGACTATACGGTCTCCGCGACCACCGATCTGCGCGCCTTGTGTAACCAGGAAGGCGATCTGGTCAAGAACCTGACAGAGGCTGACTCTGCGACCTTCACCACCGGCGATCAGAATCAGATAGACGATCAAGGCCCGACCGCGCTGAATTCCTCACCGGAAGACGGTGAGACCCTGGCGCCGACCGACTCCACCATCTTCGTCCAGTTCGATGAAGAGATCGATCCCCAGTCGGTTACCGCGAACAACTTCACACTAACGGAAGTGGACTCCGGTAACGCCATCAGTGGCACCATCAACGTAATCGGTGATGCGGTCGAGTTCGAACCGGACAGTGCTCTGAGCTTCCAGACGTTCTACGAGATCTCAGTGGATACCAGCATCACTGACCTCGCTGGCAATGGTCTGACTCAGCCGGATACCTTCACCTTCCGCACCGGTGGCCTGGTGGTGTTGCTCAACAACACTCTGCTTTCGCAACCCGTCAGCGCACAGAACGAGACCTTTGACGGCAACCCGCTGTCTGACGGGCTCAACACACTTGGTGGCACTCTGCTGTCGGCACTGCAGTTCGGCGAGATGGATGACGGCCTGAACAGTGTGGACAACGCACTGATCCTGCAGATTCCGCTGGTGGAAGACCTGCTGACTGCGCTGACCAGCTTCCCGGACACACCATCATTTGATGATGTCGATCCGGCTGAGTACGCATCAGCACTGGTCGCGGTATGTGATCCCAAGTCGATCTCCACCACCGATCCGGTCGCAGACTGCGTACTGGGCCTTGACCTGGGCCTGGACGTCACACAGCTTCAGAGCCTGGCCGATGCCTTCACCGGCGGCGATCCGGAGCAGATCCCGGCGCTGATCCAGGCCATGGCAGAGACCTTTGCCTCCGGCGACTTCAACAACCTCCCGCCGGAGCTGTCCGCAGCCCTGGGTGGCGAGCTGTTCCCGCGGGACGACGGCCTCGGCGTTGAACTTCGCTTGGTGGACGACAGCAGTATTCCGCTGCCGGCAGAAGCTGAAGAACCGCTGTTGATGGTGCTGGACGCGTTCAACATGCTTCCGGTGCTGGGTGACCTGTTGAACCAGAATGACGGCCAGTCTCTGGTCGACCTGGGCCTGCTGGAAGGCTCGGTGCTAGGTGTGGATCTGGGCGCGCTCGCGTCAGTGGACGTTCTCAGCGGCACCCAGACCTTTGTTGGCGAGAATGGCGTGCTGAACCTCGGCGGCTCCCTGTTCGACCTGCTGCTGGAAATGATCCCGGCGCCGGGCGAGACACCCGAGTTCCCGGGCGGTGAATTGCCGCTGTCTCCCGAGGATCTGCCGCTGATCGGTGAGCTGCTGAACCTGGAAAACAACCCGCTGAACCCGGATAGCCTGGGCCAGTTGACAGACCTGCTGATGCTTCCGGAAGACTTCGAGTTTGATCCGGCTACACTGCCGCTGATTGGCGACATCCTGGCAGCACTGCCCAGCGACTTCCCGGGTGAACTGCCGGACGGTGGTGCTGAGGCCCTGCCCCTGATCGGTGATCTGATCATGCTGCTCGACCCCGCGAATCTGGGTGATTTCGATGGTGGCGAGCTGACCTCCATCCCGGTCCTGGGTGATCTGGTCGAGGAACTGCTGGCACTGAGCGAGGGCGGTGACCCGAGCTCGCTGCCGCTGATCGGCGAACTGACCTCGCTGCTGGACGGTGGTGATCTGGGTGGCGACAGCCCGCTGGCACCACTGACCGACCTGCTCAATCCGGAGCAGCTTGAAGATGCCCCTCTGCTGGGTGATCTTCTGGGACTGCTCGGCGGCTAACTCCGGGCACAGGAAAACAAAAAACCCGCCATCCGGCGGGTTTTTTGTGTCTGCGTTATTCGCAAATCCGGATCAGCCTCGCAGCCGTCTAGAAGTGAATCACCGAGCGGATGCTCTTGCCTTCATGCATCAGCTCAAAGGCCTCATTGATATCCTCTAGCGGCATGTTGTGGGTGATAAACACATCCAGAGGGATTTCTCCGGTCTTGGCTTTCTCCACATAACCGGGCAGCTCGGTGCGGCCTTTGACGCCACCGAACGCCGAGCCCTTCCAGACCCGGCCGGTGACCAACTGGAACGGGCGAGTGCTGATTTCTTCACCGGCGCCGGCGACCCCGATGATGATGGATTCACCCCAGCCTTTATGGCAGCACTCCAGCGCCGAACGCATCACCTTGACGTTGCCGATGCACTCGAACGAGTAATCGACACCGCCATCGGTCATGTCCACGATGACTTCCTGAATCGGCTTGTCGTAATCGCTGGGGTTGACCACGTCGGTGGCACCGAGCTGCCGGGCGATATCGAATTTACCCGGGTTGATGTCAACGGCGATGATACGGCTGGCTTTGGCCATGGTGGCGCCGATGATCGCCGCCAGACCGATACCACCGAGACCGAAGATGGCGACGGTGGCACCCTCCTCCACTTTCGCCGTGTTGAGCACCGCACCAATACCGGTGGTGACACCGCAGCCCAGCAGGCACACCTTGTCCAGCGGCGCCTCCTTGGGGATCTTCGCCAGGGATACTTCCGGCAACACGGTGTACTCGGAGAAGGTGGAGCAGCCCATGTAGTGGTAGATGGGCTCGCCTTTATAGGAAAAGCGGGAGGTGCCATCCGGCATTACGCCCTTGCCCTGGGTTTCCCGCACGGACCCGCACAGGTTGGTCTTGCCAGACGTGCAGAATTTGCACGTGCCACACTCGGCGGTATAGAGGGGGATCACGTGATCACCCACGGCCACGGAAGTGACGCCCTCACCCACGGCCTCAACAATGCCGCCGCCTTCATGCCCCAGAATCGCCGGGAATTTGCCTTCGGAATCGGCGCCGGACAGGGTATAGGCATCGGTATGGCAGACACCGGTGGCAACGATACGCACCAGCACTTCACCCTTCTTAGGCGGAGCGACGTCCACTTCCACAATTTCCAGCGGTTTATTGGGGGCAAACGCCACCGCGGCACGGGATTTAATCACTGACTGACTCCTTTGATTCGGGATCGGGATTCGGGATCGGGGTTCAGGATCGAGACTCACCGGCTCATAATCGCTTATACAATGGTGAACGTACAGTATGGAAACAAACCGGACACGGCAGGTTTACGCTTGAATACGCTCTATTGGTTTACCCGGGATCTACGGTTGCACGACAACGCCGCCCTGCTGGCCGCTTCCCGGTCAGACATGTTGTTGTGTGTCTACGTGGTGGACCCGCGCTGGTTCCTGCCCGGCCCGATGCAGAGCAAGGCCATGGGCAGGCACCGCTGGCGCTTTCTCTGGCAAAGTCTGATGGCGCTGGAGCGCAGTCTGCGGCCGCTGGGACAGCGTCTGCACATCGCCTTTGGTGAGCCGGAGCAGGAAATTCCGCGGCTGGTACGCGAACACCGGGTGGCGCGGGTCATCCGCTCCCGCCAGCCGGGCACCGAAGAAGCTGGCCAGTGGCAGGCCATCAAGGAGCACCTCCCGGAGACGGTGTTCCAGCAGTTCGAAACCCTGAGCCTGTTCACCGAAGGCTCGCTGCCCATGCCCTTGCAGGACCTGCCGGATACCTTCTCGCAGTTCCGCAAACGGGTGGAGAAAGCCGGCGACCGCAACTCCGAGCGGTTGCGGATACGAACCCTGACGGCCTTGCCACCCCCGCCGGGCTTTCCCGAGGATAATCGCGGGGACTGCCCGCCCATTGCCGAACCGCTGCATCCCTTGCAGTTCATGGGTGGCGAGGAAGCCGGGCTGAAGCGCCTGCAAAGCTTTCTATACGGCAGCCACAGCATTGCCCGCTACAAGGAAACCCGCAACGCCCTCGACAGCTGGGATGCCTCCTCCAAGTTTTCGCCCTGGCTGGCCAATGGCTGCCTGTCGGTTCGTGAGGTGGCGGAAACCATCAGCGAATACGAGGAACGGGAGACCAGAAACGAATCCACCTACTGGCTCTGGTTCGAGTTGCTGTGGCGGGAGTACTTCTACTGGTACGCGCTGAAACACGGTGCCAACCTGTTCCGCCGGGACGGCGTGCAGCGCAAACACCGGCACGCCACTTTCTACGGCCACCGGATCAAGGCCTGGTGCGAGGGTAACACCGAGTACCCCATTGTTAACGCCGCCATGAACCAGCTGCAGGAGACCGGCTACATGAGCAACCGGGGGCGCCAGCTGGTGGCCAGCTGTTTCATTAACGAACTGGGGCTGGACTGGCGCTACGGCGCCGCCTGGTTCGAAGAGCAACTGATCGACTATGATGTGGCAAGCAACTACGGCAACTGGCAGTATCTCGCCGGCGTTGGCGCGGACCCCAGGGGCCTCAGGCAGTTCAACCTCGCCAAGCAGACGCAGCAGTACGACCCCACGGGCACCTTTGTGGATCGCTGGGGCGGGCATGCGGAACAGCCTGTGGGCTTACACACAGTGGATGCGGCAGACTGGCCCCTTTTATGACTGACACGACAACTGGTACCGACAACACGGACAACAGCAACGCGCGCCACTTTCTGGCCCGCATCATCGACACCTGCCAGCCGCGCACCCTGGTGGTGTGTGGCGCGGTGGCCGAAGAAGTCGGCCAGCGCTGGTGTCAGCATCACGGTGAATCTGCCCTCACCACGCTGAACCCGCAGGCACCCAACAGCGCCTTCCCGCTGCCACAGACCCAGGATCTGGCCCTGATTACGGATACGCTGGAGCACCTCAGCCATGAACAGGGTGAACTGCTGCTCGGCCAGCTCCGCAATTACGGCACCCATCAGATTGCTGTCATCACGGCTGACGATGGCCGTTGGACGTTCACCGATTTTATCGGGCTCGGGTTTCAGCGGCAGGCCGTGGTGACATCGGGCGGGCCTTCGCCCGACTGCACTCTGTACACCTATAACATCGACAGCTACAACCACAGACGCAAGTGGAACAACCCGGACAACTGGGCCAACCCGGAAATGTGGGGCAAGGCCTGGTGGTGACTCAGAACGAAGATTTCACACAGTTACGCCCGGATTCCTTGGCGCTGTAAAGTGCTGCGTCGGCCCTCTGGATGATTTCATGGGGCGAATCCCCAGGGCGGAACGCTGCCACGCCGACGCTGATGGTGACCCGTTCCGGAATGCTGAAGCGGTGGCTTTCAATACTGCCCCTGAGGCGATCCGCCACCGGCACGGCGCAGTCCAATGTGGTTTCCGGAAGGATAATCAGGAACTCCTCCCCACCCCAGCGGCCGGCAATTTCCGACTCCCGTATACCATCAGTCAGCAGGCTGGACACACCGGCCAGCACCGAATCGCCTTCATTATGGCCAAAGCGATCATTGATGGATTTGAAGTGGTCCAGATCGAAGATCACCAGGGAGAAGGTGCTGCCGTAACGGGTACAGCGGGCCACTTCCTGGTCCATGAAGCTCTCCAGCTTGTGGCGGTTGTACAACCCGGTCAACTGATCGTGAACCGCCTGGTAGGTCAACGAGTGCAGCAGCTCATTCCGGGACAGGGCGCTGCCGAAAAGATTCGCCATCAACTCCGAGGTATGAACCCGCTGCGGAGTCCAGGGGTTGATGGCAGCGGTGGTCTGGATACCGAGCAAGCCGCACATCCGGTCGCCGCGATAGACCATAGCCAGCAGCAGAGACTGCTTGCTCTGCAACGACAGCAGCTCACCCACGAAGCCCAGGGCCGGCGGTATGTCATCACCGGCGGAAAGGATAAGGCTCGGCTTGCCGTCGAACAGTTTTACCACGCTGGTCTGCTGCATAGGGAACTTGCGGCCACTGGCCTCCCGCAAGGGCAGAACACCGACAGCCGACCATTCATGGCTGATGTGCACCTGCTGGCTGACATCTTCCATCTGGCACAGGAACACCCGGTCTGCCCGGTAGAATTCCCCCAGCCCGCGGCAGGTCCGGACAATGCCCTCGTCGGTTTCTTCTGCATCCAGGGTCAGAAGGTCGGTGCTGATGCGCCGCACCATCTGTTCTGACAACACCATTTGTTCCAGTTGCCCTTTGGCCTGGTGACGTTCAATGGCGAGACTGGCCATGGCAATGGGGTCGGTCAGGGCGTCGATATCGTCATCGCCAGGGGTCCAGGGCTCGTTATGGTACACATCGAAGGTGCCCAGCAATTCGCCGCCACTGCCCAGCACCGGTTCCGACCAGCAGGCCCGGATTCCGGTCAGTTCGGCCTCTTCGCGGTAGCGGTCCCAGCGGTCGTCCGTACGGATGTCGCGGCTCACCACGCGGCCCTTGATGAACACCGCCGTACCGCTGCCGGCCGCCCCGAATGCCACAGGCAGCCCATCCAATCGCTCTCTCAGGGACTTCGGGAGTGAGCGCCCACCTACCCAGCGCAGCCTTGCCGCTTCCACATCGTGCACCATGATGCCGCAGCGGGACCCCGGCAGCCGGGTTTCGGCCATGCTCGCCAGGTGGTCCAGGGCCACATGCAGCCCCTTGTCACTGGCCATGGAAGTCATCGCCTGGTGACGGAACCGGTCGGCGGTCTCCGCACACTTTCGTGCGGTGATGTTGACGCCGGTGAACATCAACGCATGCCCGCCTCGGTAGGAAATCACCGACAGCGAACAATCCAGCCAGAGCGGCTTGCGGCCCGGGGGCTCCTGGCGCCACTCGAATTTCTGTACTCCGGCGCGAGCGGTCTTGGTGAGATATTCCTCAAAATCCAGCAGACGGAAGGGGGCTTCTCCCCAGGCATCGGGCTTTTGCAGTACCTCGGTGGTGAGCTGCTCTTCACTGCGAACGCCGAATGCCGCCATCGCGGTTTCGTTGGCGTACAGGACTGCTTTGGTGCTCCTGTCGAGCAGAATCACGGCAATGGCGGATTGATCGAACAGGGTGCGCAGATCGCGGTCGGCATTGCGCAGCGACCGGCTGGCTGAGCCTATCTCGTGAGAAAGCCCCCGGGTCTGCTGTTCAAGGCGGCGGTACCGTATCAGCGACCACACCAGAAGTGCCGCCAACCCTGCGGTCAGTAATGACAGGAGCCCGATTTCTGCACTCCTGAAAAACAGAAATCCATAGTCCGATGTTGTAGATCCCATGCCTTTGCCATCCCTGCCGGAAACCAGTTTTACTCAGTAACTATAGACACATCTTCAATAAGTTGTGTGTTGTTCTGGTGCGCACTCAGGACCGTCACGGTCATGTTGCCGGGTGCGACACCCAGCGCCGTCAAGAGCGGTGAGACCAGACCCTCCACAAGCTCGCTGGCGACATCTTCGACCAATAGGCGGATGACGGGCTCAAGCACACCCGCAACACTGAGCAAAGCCGAGCTCAGGCTGCTGCCTCCGCATGACAGAATGTCCAGAGGCGCTACGGTCGCATCCGCCGCCAGGCCCGATGCTCCGCCTCCGGATGTCACCGATTGGCGCGCGCACTCGCCGTCCACGCACTGCAAAGGGTAATTCTCGATCAGCGCCAGCCCGGAACCTGCACTGGACACATCCACCGCAAGCCCTGCCTCGACACACAAATCGGTGACCGGGACACCCAGCAACCGGACATCCAGAATGCTGGCTTCAATGGATGCCGGGTCCACTGCACCGCTGCCGGGTAACAGACGACCAGTCTCAACGCTGACGGCGGTATCCCGGAGATCGAAGCCCAGGGTCACGTCGTTGTCTGACCCGCCGGCCGCGCACTCCGCTGACACCAGCTCACCCTGACCACCGCCCGCCTGGACCACCAGGGGAATCTCGATGGCATCCAGCAGGTCGAGCTGAAGCAGTCCGAGCGACAGACCTGAAATCAACCCGCTAATTCCGGTCTCACTCAACCCGGCAGAAGCCAACAGTTCCAGCCGCACGTCAGCGGACCTGAAGCGCGTCAGCCACTGACCATCGGCATCTTGCCGGGCCGAGCCAAACACCATTTTCGGCGGTTCGGCGACCTGCAGCCCCAGCGCCACATCCAGGTTGGCCAGCGCACCGATCGAGCTGGTCAGATTCTGCAGCAACGGTGAGTCGGCGGTATCCACACTCAGAGACACCAGCGATCCCGAATCACTGATGACTTTCGCGCTGTTCATCACCGTACTGATCACCAGGTCATAAACCGGGAAACTTGAATCCTCGGGCACGCTGGCCCCCTCAACCACCTCAAGCACGTCACTGACGCGCAGGCCGTTGATGCCGGCCGCCACGGTCAGATCATCCACTATCCGGCCGGCAGGTTGCCCGGTGCCGCCAACCGCGCTGGTAACGCCCGTCAGCAGATCAATCAGCGGTTCATCCAGAATGTCCACCACATCGTCCGCGCCCAGCTGACTGAGCAGATCCCCCACACTGACCAGCGTGTTCTCCAGACTTGCAAGATCGGTCAGGCCAAGGCTGTAGGTCGGGTCACCCAGCACTGCGCCAACAAGACCGCCCAGAAGTCCGTCTTCGACACCCGCGGCCGAGCCCGCAGCGCTGATACCGGCGCTGACCTCCTTACGCACCGCCGCTGTGGCCTCGAGGGTCACGGTGCCGAACATGGCACCGGGAAGCAGCCTCGAGATGGACTCCTCCCGGGTCAGGGTTACGTGCACGCCGTTACTGCGTGACAGGGCCGTCTCCGGAACCTGCCGGAACCGCAGCACCGGGTCATCCTCGGTGGATTCCAGCACACCCGGCACGATTTGCAGGGCGTCTGCGTCGCCGTCGTAACCGGCCGCCTGCGCGGCTGCCAATGCCCGTGAGGACATGGTCGGCATCGCGATATTGGCGCCACCGCAGGCCTGCGCGCCGTCCGCGGCGGCACTGGCGGCGGCGTTGGCCTGGTTCTGCATTTCCGATTGCAGCGACAGCAACCGGGCACCGTCGATCGCAAACACGGTCAGCAACGAGATGGTTGCGATCGCCAGTGGCGCCAGGAAAATAAGGGCGCCTCGCTGCGATGTGATTCTAACGCTCGCCACGGGTCTGCTCGGTTATGCGCTCGGGTATCGGCCGGCGAAAGGTTTCAGCAATGCGTTCCTGGCTGTCCACATAGGCCTGCACCGACAACTCACTCTCCTCCGCCGCGCCCGATTGCGCCTGGCGGTCCAGCGCTCGCCGTGTCTCCGGAGCGGGTTCGCTCACGACGATGGCATTCGACAGGCCGAATGCCGGGCGCTCATGGTCCGAGGCCTGTAACGGGCTGGCCAGCACGCTGGCGGCCAGCGCGATCATGATTGACGGTTTCATTTCAACCTCCGGATGTCTGCCGCCAGTTTCTCGGCATGGGCGGTTTCAGTCATTGACAGGTCGTACTGATCCCTGAGCATGGCCAGGCCAGCCCGGTCATTGGTCAGCACGTAACCCGCCGCCAGATTCTGCCGCACGGCACCCTCGCCATTCGCCAGTTCGAACGCGGTGCGAAGCTCGAAAACCGCGTCATAGTGCTGGCCACTCAGCAGCAGGGCATAGCCGTAGTCGTTACGGACGTCGGATGAGGACGGCGCCAGCTTCCGCGCTTTTTCGAGCTCTTCCAGCCCCAGGTCCAGCTTTTTCTGTTTCAGATACACCAGACCGAGTCCGTGGTGCCCCATGGCGGAGCCGCAGCGGGTGGCCAGGGCCCAGAAAACGTCCGCTGCCTCACTGATCTGATTGGTGGATGCCAGCAACTGGCCCCGGCGAACCCAGTGGTGCTCGGTGGCCAGGCCTTCACTCTCGAGCTTCGCCAGCGCAGCGTAGGGCTGCGAGCGCGCCATCAGGGAATCCACCGCGTCCAGTTGCAGCTGATGTTCAGGCTGCTTGGTGGTGGTGCAGCTCACCTGGTGGAACGTCTCGTTCTCCGTGCTCTGGCCGGTGGAAGCACACCCGGTAAGCACCAGCGAGAGTGCCAACAGCAGCGTTCCCCGGCGGGCCCGGTTGTTCTTGAAGTCCATGTTTTCTCCTGACAGCGTTAGCATTGCACTTGTCTCTTTTTATCGCTTGTTCAATCGCATCAGCGGCTCAGTGTGTCGACCACCGAGATCACCGCCGGCCCGCCGATCAGTATGAACAGGCCCGGCAACATGAAGATCATCATCACAATGGTGATCTTGGCCCCCACCCGGTTGGTCTCCTCTTTCAGCCGGCTGCGCTCGGTCTGCTGGGCTTCACGAATGATCTGATCGAGACTGGCGGTGACCCCGGCGCCCAGCGTGCCACTCTGCTTCATCAGATTGACGTAGCTGCGCAACACCAGAATGCGACGGTTGCGGCCCAGCTCATCCAGCGCCACGCTGCGGTCGGCGCCGCTCTCCATCACCCGGTTGAAACGGTCCAGCCGGCTCGTCAGATGCGGCATGACCGGCCGCGCCTGCACAGCAATCAGTCGTAGCGCCCGCTCAATCGACAGGCCGGCCTCCATCAGCATGCGGGTCATGTGGCACAGCTCGATGGCTTCCAGGTTCTGTCGCTTTTCCGCGTTCTCCCCCATGATGCGGATCACCCGCC
>JAEPMM010000427.1 GCA_017643965.1 Marinobacter sp. | reverse complement strand
GCCGCGCGTCCCACTCCAGGGCACGGGATCCAGTCCCCCGGTTAGTTCGGTGGACGCCTCTTCTGTCAGCGATCGGCACCCGGAGCTGTTAAGTTCAACCCGGGCTGCCGTGGACTCACGGGCGACCAGGTTGCTGATCCAGTAGGCCGAATCATGCCTGATGTCGAATTCCGGGTAATCAAACGTCGGGTCGAAGGTATAAACCACATTGACAGGATTCTCTTCCAGCACCCAACCGGCTGACACCAGGGCTTCTTTACGCCAGTCATCTAGCACCAGGAACGTCAGATGCTCCGCCACAGGATGCAGGTAAAAATTGTATTCCAGATTGTCTGCCGCTGACAGCCGTTGGGCGATGGCCAGGGCTTCACTCACGTGAACAAGTTCGTCTGCCGCCGCATACAAATGGGCGCTGGGGACGTGGCGAAGATTTCCGACGTAATCCACGACATTGGCAAATCCTTCTGCCGGGGTTGTGATGCTGCCCAGTATTTCGCCCAGGATCGGGCGCAGCACGAGTTCTGTTCCCTGTTCCAGCAGTTCATCGACGACAGGGGTAAGTTCGGGGATATTGAGAAGGTCACCGGTGTAGCCCACCCAGTTGACCATGCCCGCGAAGCGGTCCGGGTAATGGGTTGCGAAATGCAAGGCGCCATAACCCCCCATGGAGTATCCGGAGGCGAACACTTGTTTCGGGTTGACCGGGTAGGTGTCCTGAACATCCTCCATAACATCCAGCACATCGCGCTCGGAGGGGCCTGTGTAAAACCCGTAAGGCCCGCGCCCCAAAGGGGAAACCAGGATGCGATTGAGCGCATCACCGAATCGCTGCTGCATGTTTGTCTGATTGATCTGGCTGGCGTGATTGGCCTCACAGCCATGCATAACGACCATCATGCCCGGCTCGGCGTCAGGCTGGACAGCCGATTCGGGGACGTAAATACCATAAGGCTGATACTTGCCCAGATAGGTGAAGGACTGACCGCAGAAGGTACCGCCGCCGTCGCGACCGTTAACCCCCGGTATGGCAACGCCTTCGCCCAACGGGTAATCCGACGTGTACACCCGCTGATAAAAGCCGCTGGGTAAGTCAGTGTCATCAGATCGCCGGATTTCAAAATCCTGACGCTCTATCTTCAGCCCGAATTCGCTGATGTTACCACGCCCCAGTGCCTCGGCCTGACGGTCATCCCACCAGTTACCGGCAGCGGGTAACACCTGGTTCACACCGCCGTCGGCGGATGCTCCCTCACGAATGCCGCGGAAAGCCACATTCATGACGGTGCCATCGGCCTGGGCAACGACGGCCTGGAGTCGGTAGCTGTCAGCTGCGGGAGCGGGAATCGTCAGCACCAGTTCATTGGAGTCGGGATCGCCGTTGTCCTGAAAATGGACCTGATCCCAGCCCTCGCTGGCAACATCGACCCGGCCCCAGTGGCCTCCGCCGGTGGATTGGCCAGGATCCAGGTCCAACGCCACGCCGAGTAGTGCATCGTCAGGGTTGAACAGGGTGTTCAGCTCAGCGGTGATCCTGAGAGTACCATCCTGGTTTTCGACATGGAGTTTGACCAGGTCTGCGGTATTCAGGAGCCCTTCGGGATACCGCTCGTCACCGGCAGTTGGCGACAACAAACCGGGCGTATTCGCCACCGGCGAACCCAGTTGGCCGCCTCTGTTCAGCACATTGAGCAGGGTCGGGGCCGGAGAGATAAGGCCGCGGTCGGCACCGTAATCGTCGTACACGTAATCGTAATAGGTGAGCTTGCCTTCACACCACTCGACCGAGCCGGCTATCCAGCTTCTCCTGGAACAGTTTACCTCTCGCTCCTGAGCTACCTGTGGGGTTGCTGCGCTGGCTGGGGGTGCCGGCTCGTCGGCAACAGGTGGTTCTCCTGAGCCGCCGCCACAACCCAGCAGCAGGGCCATCGGGATGGCAGGGCTGAGTCTATACAGCTGTTTCATCGTCTTACTCGTTGTTATTGATTTTATAAAAGGCTATCAATAAGCAGACGTAAAGCAGGTGTCCCTGGCCATCAGATGGGGCGTCAATTTGGTCAATATTCAGCGGAACCTCTCGGGAACCTTGAGCTCATAGGTGATGCCGAGCCCCGGGATACCGCTACCCAGCGCGTTCCCCCGTTGTGAGCTGAAGTAGAGGTATTGTCCGTTTTTGGTAAACGCCGGTCCCGTCAGCTCACTGCCTCCACCGGGCACCTGCAGCAATATCTTGGATGGACCGTTCGGGTTCATGACCATCAGCCGCATGGCATCGCCATCTTCCGAGACGATGATGTCGCCCATGGGCGATACGGTGAGGTTGTCGACATCGTCAAAGGGGATGTCTGGCGCCATCAGTTGATTATTATCGAAGACCACTTCAATCAGGTCGTTATCCACATCCAGGGCGTAAACCCGGTTATCGCCCTTACAGGCGAAGTAAACCACCGCTCGCAGCGGATGTTGTGTGCCGCTGACGCGTTGCTGTTGCTCGCTGGGGATTTCCTGAATCCAGATGCCTTCGCCGCCTTTGAAAATAGTGCCGGGTGCGCCCATGCCCGTGGCCATCTGGATTTCTGAACGAACCTCGGACTGAGTCCTTTCAGGTGATACCACGGGCACCCACGTCACGCGCGCGACTTTGCGGGCTTCGTTAAGGTCTTCCTGATAGTTGCCGGACTCGAAACCCTGAATTTCCAGCACTTCCAGAGTGCCATTTTGCATATCCAGGCCCGGCTCTCCGTTGATGGAGGGCGCCATGCCGCTGGAGCGGAAACGATACAGCCGACCGTCACCGGCATCCTCGGTCAGAAAGAGCGTGCGGGTCTTGAGGTCCACCGCGACAGCTTCGTGGTTGAATATGCCAAGGG
>JAEPMM010000013.1 GCA_017643965.1 Marinobacter sp. | reverse complement strand
GGTGTGCGACCGACCATGGGCGGCAAATCCGATGACAGCTCAATCGCCTCGTCATCATACTTCAACACGATATCCCCCGATTGCAGCCCGGCGGCCTCCGCCGGCGATCCGGACATCACTTCGGCGATCAACGCGCCCCGCGGCCGCTTGAGGCCAAACGACTCGGCCAGGTCACGGTTCACTTCCTGGATCAGTACGCCTAACCAACCGCGCGCCACCGAGCCCTGGTCGCGAATCTGGCGGAACACGTTCATCGCGTCATCGATGGGAATGGCGAAGGAAACGCCCATGAAACCGCCGGAGCGGGTGTAAATCTGGGAGTTGATACCGATCACTTCGCCGTCAAGATTGAACAGCGGGCCACCGGAATTGCCCGGATTGATAGCAACGTCCGTCTGGATGAACGGCACGTAGTTCTCGGTCGGCAATGAACGACCGAGCGCGCTGACGATGCCGGCGGTCACGGTGTAGTCAAACCCGAAAGGCGAACCGATCGCCAGAACCCACTCACCCACTTTCAGGTTTTTCGAGCGACCCACCTTCACAACCGGAAGATCGTCGCCGTCCTCGATCTTCAACACCGCCATGTCGGATCGGGGGTCGGTGCCCACCAGTCTGGCCGGCAGTTCCCGACGGTCGTTAAGGCGCACAACAATTTCATCCGCGCCTTCAATTACGTGGTTGTTGGTGAGGACATAGCCGTCGCTGGAGACGATAAAGCCCGAACCCATGGAGCGGCGTGGTTCGGAGCGTCCCGGGCTGTTACCGAAGGGCGACTGGGGACCCCGGAAAAACTCCTGGAAAAACTCCGGCAACTGCTCGAACTGGCGTTCATCAAAAGGCAGCCCCGGATACGCGCCGCCGGAGCCCCGCGTCTGCGCACTCGTGGTACTGATGTTGACCACGGCGCCGGAATTGTCCTCCACCAGTTCGGTAAAATCCGGAAGGCTGCGGGCCTGTACCGACTGAGACCACAGCAGCGACACGACCAGGCTCAACACGAATGCCAGGGCGGTGACGGCACTGGCACCGCTCCACATCGGCACTGCACGCTCTTTGCTTCTTGTTAACATCTACAACCCCCTGCTTATCAGAACGTTACGGTCATTCTGTGGTCACACCACCGATTTTCAACTTAAAAAACGGTAGGATTGGCTGGCGCCTCCAGCACGGTCGCGGACACGATCCGCGTCATGCGGGGCTCATACTGATCCGCCGACTTGCGCTGGGCACGCCTTGCCAGCACAAAACCGCCACCCAGGCCCAACCCTGCGCCGACCATGGCGGCGAGATCCTCACTGCCGGACAACTGATGCCCGATCATGGCGCCGGCCACCATCAGCAACAACGGCACGGCATAGACCAGAAGCGACGCCCTCAGCAACGCCGTCTCCTCGATGGCGAGCATGACATCATCACCGACCTGCGCATTCAGACGATTCAACACCCGGATCTGGTTGGCCCGGCCACCGGTCGCGCTAGCCAGGGCGCGCTGACCACACCCCTGCCGGGCCGAGCAGCTCTGGCAGGCGCTGTTGCGGATGGTTTGCACCCAGACCCGGTCACCATCAACCGCCACCACTTTTCCCGATTCGCTAATCATCGTTCTGCTGTCTCAAAGGCCAGAGCATCATCAATCTCCACCGATTCCGCCACGCGTTTTGCCGTGGCCGGGGGCACCTCACCCACGACCGTCACCATGAACGGCTGATCACCGGCCTGAAGCTGATTGATGTAGACCGTGGTGGCGCCGATCCTGGAGGCCCCGGTGGGCATGGAAATACGTCCTGCGGGCTCAACAAACACCGAAAAAGCGGCGAGGCCATCCGAAAATGCCACGGCCTGGCCCTTGCCGGAGCGGGGCGCGGCCGCCGCAATGAAGCCATCGGGCTGCCAGCGCAGTACCCAACCGTCCATTCTGGGCGCCGGCGAAGTCACCGATTCTTTTGACAGATCCCGCTCGATCTCCTGCCCCCGGGTCTGCACCTCAAGCTCGGCATCGCGAATGTCATCGGTGATTTCCAGGCTGGTGAACTGGAAGTGCTCCAGCACGTCATCGCGCGTTGACCGTACGTGACTCTTGACCAGCAGGCCACTGGACTTCTCAAGCCACAGGCGATGGCTGTAGCGGTGCTCATCGCGGGCTTTCAGGCCGATCTTCACCACGTCATAGCCCGCCACGCGGTCCTCGCCGATCAGCTCGGGGGTATACCAGCGGATGACCGGCATCAACTGACTGGAAAATGCCTCCGCAAAGGGCCCGGAAGGAATCACCTGGTCCAGCTGAACACGGCCCTGGTCGGGCAGCACACACACCACCCGCATGCCTTTACGCACAATCTCACCGCTGCCCCCGTCCTGCAGCACCAGGCGCTCTTCCACCATGCCATCACGGTACCGGTGCGCAATCTGAAGCGAACTGACCTGGTCACCGCGGGCATAAACAAACACCCCTCGGTACGACGTCATGTTCAGGGCCGGCCCCAGACGCTCCAGCCACTGTTCGGCCGTCCGGGGCTCAGTGTCTGCTGGTTCTTTGGCCTGCACTACAGCCGACAAACACAGCACCACCATAACCAACGGGCGGAAGCGGATACCTCCGAAACACCGGATGACAGACTGCCAGCTCAACATCAATCAATGCACTCCTGAGAACTCACTAATAGGCCGGTGCGGAGGCACTCGCCAATCGCGCGTATCCGACCGAGCCACGCCCGGCGCCGACACTGTTGTGCTGGGCATGCTCGAGCAGATAGCGGCTCAGATGCTCCCATTGTTCCTCATCGAGACCCTGCAGCGCGACTTCCTGCACAGGATCGGTGGGCACGCTGTCAGGCACCGTTGTGCCAGCACTGGCAAACCCGGCAACCTCACTGTCAGGCACCGAGGATTCCCAGCCCGCGCCCGCGCCAAACCCGACAATCAGAGCAACACTGACCATAGCCACCGCCGGCCAGCGCCAGCGCCGGGAGACCACGTCAGTGCGCGCATCGGATTCCGCGACCTCGTCCCGCCGGCCTGCCAGGGTTCGCCTGACACCGGCACTGACATCAACCGTATCGGTGGGCACGTGCCCCAGGTGCATGAGATCCCGTACCTGCTGCCAGCGTTGCCACTGGGCGCGGACATCGCTCTGTTCACCGTGGGACAACAGGCGCCGAACCGACAGCTCGTCAGCTTCGTCATCCATCATGGCAGACAGTGTTTCTTTGAGACGATCATCCATCGGATGCAACCTCATTCACGTCAGGGAATTATTGAGTAATGGCCCCAGCTGCTTGTCGACAGCGTCCCGGGCTCTGAATATCCGCGACCGCACGGTACCTATCGGGCATTCCAGAATTCGTGCAATGTCCTCATAACTCAGGCCATCATATTCTCTGAGCAGGAAAGCCGAGCGGAGTTCCTCCGGCAGACCCGAGATCGCCCGCCCCAGCGCCTGCTGCAACTGCTCCCGTTGCAGCAGCTTCTCCGGCGAGGCGTTATCCCGCAGGCGTGAGCCGTCTTCGTAATTTTCTGCTTCGGCGGAGTCGGCACTGCCCTGGGGGCGGCGGCCGCGGGATTCCAGGAAATTCTTCGCCGTGTTGACCGCGATCCGGTAGAGCCAGGTGTAAAAGGCGCTGTCTCCACGGAAGCGGTCGATGGCGCGAAACGCTTTCACGAAGGTTTCCTGGGTCAGGTCCAGCACTTCCTGGCTGTCGTAAACATAGCGGCTGATGATCGACGCCACCCGTGACTGATATTTGACCACCAGCAGGTCAAAGGCAGACCGATCACCGTGACGCACTTTGCGCACAAGCTGGAGGTCGGTTTGACTGTCGGGCGTATCGCCTTTTTGCTGATCAGTATCCGGAGTCATGGACGGGGTGCCGGGGCGCTCTTTGTGGATGGCCAACTGGCCTGCCTGCCTGGAATTGGTTTGCGTCATGGTGCTGTCCGGCGTCCGCTCAGTGAACGGGCATAAGCCCTGCAGGGCAAGCCCTCGTCAGGGCAAATAGACAGCAAGCGTAAAGTTTAGTTCAATACACGTCCACATTATGGCCCGCGATAACGACCCAATGCCACAGTCTCACGAATTCGATGTTCTGATTATCGGCAGCGGCGCTGCCGGCCTGACGGTTGCCCTCAATCTGCCGGAGCACCTCAGTGTCTGTGTGGTCAGCAAGGCCGACATCAGCAGTGGTGCTACGCTGTGGGCACAGGGCGGCATTGCCGCGGTGCTCGACGATGAGGATTCCCTGGAAAACCACATCCGGGACACACTGGACGCCGGCGCCGGGCTGTGCCATGAAGACGCGGTGAGATTCACCGTCGAGAACGGCAAGAAAAGCATCAACTGGCTGATCGATTCCGGGGTGGATTTCACCCGCGACGAACACGCCCAGTACCATCTGACCCGGGAGGGCGGTCACAGCCACCGGCGCATCATTCACGCCGCGGATGCAACCGGCCATGCGGTGTCCACCACCCTGGCGGCCCAGGCCCAGGCGAAAACCAACATTACCCTGTTTTCCGGTCGCGTCGCGGTGGATCTCATCACCAACCGCAAGCTCTCGTTGCCGGGCAACCGTTGTGTGGGCGCCTACATTCTCAATCTGACAGACAACCACGTGGAACTGGTGCGGGCGCGCTTTACGGTGGTCGCCACCGGGGGCGCCAGCAAGGCCTACCGGTACACCACGAACCCTGACGGCGCGTCGGGTGATGGCATTGCCATGGCGTGGCGGGCCGGGTGCCGGGTCGCCAACATGGAATTCAACCAGTTCCATCCGACCTGCCTGTATCATCCCCACGCCAAATCGTTCCTGATCACGGAGGCCGTGCGGGGCGAAGGCGGGGTTCTGAAGCTGCCCGACGGCACCCGCTTCATGGACCGGTTCGACAAACGCGGCGAACTGGCGCCGCGGGACATCGTGGCCCGCGCCATTGACCATGAAATGAAACGCCTGGGTGCGGACCACCTGTACCTGGACATCAGCCACAAACCCGCCGACTTCATCAAGCATCACTTCCCGACCATCTACGAGAAGTGCCTGGAATTCGGCATTGACGTCACCCGCGAACCGATTCCCGTGGTTCCGGCCGCACACTATACCTGCGGTGGCATCGTCAGTGACGAACGGGCCCGCACCGACATCAATCAGTTGTATGCGGTGGGGGAAGCGGCGTTCACCGGTCTACATGGCGCCAATCGCATGGCCAGCAACTCCCTGCTGGAGTGCCTGGTGTACGGCCAGGCAGCCGCCGCAGACATTGCCCGCCGCGAAGCTGACATTCCCCCTCCGCCCCCCGTGCCGGACTGGGACGAAAGTCAGGTGCGGGATTCCGACGAAGACGTGGTAATCTCCCACAACTGGGACGAACTGCGCCATTTCATGTGGGATTACGTAGGTATTGTGCGCACCACCAAGCGCCTGCAGCGGGCCAAACACCGGGTGGACCTGCTGTCGCGGGAGATCGGCGAGTTCTACAGCAACTACCGGGTCACCAATGACCTCCTCGAACTCCGCAACCTGGTGACGGTATCGGACCTGATCATTTGCTCCGCTCTCCAACGCAGGGAAAGTCGTGGGCTCCACTACACACTCGACTACCCCGGTTTGCAGAATGAGCCCCAGGACACGGTGCTGTTCCCCACAACCTACAGAACGCTATCACCCTGACACAGCCGATCCGTGTCACAATCGTCGACTGAAACGAGAAACCGAATGTCTGAAAACACCGAGTACAAACGCCTGTGGTGGCACAGCCGTCGCGGAATGCTGGAACTGGACGTGCTGCTGGTTCCCTTCGTGGAGGAGGTCTATCGCGATCTGCCCGCGGACGACCAGGCTCGCTATGAAAAGCTGCTGACCTGCGAAGACACCGACATGTTCGAATGGTTCATGCAACGCAGCCGCCCTGAAGACCCGGATCTTCAGCGCATCGTGGATATGATCGTCAATCGTGTCCAGCCGGATTGATCTGCACCTCCGGCCCGAAAGTGCCAGACCCTGGCTCTCACGGGTCCTGTTCGCCTTTAATGGGGTGACCCGGCTGATGGTCGAACAGGGTCAGTTATATGCCGGCATCCGCGCCGGAGAGCCAGAGCCGGTATCCGTGGCCGATGAAAGTCGCATCGGCAGGCACCTCACCCTCTTGAAAATTCGCACTCGGGACGCCAGATCCCAGTCACATCTGGTGGTTCTGGTCGATTTCGGCCCCCGCTTCCGCAATGTCGCCAGCGACGACTTCCGTCGTCTGCGGATGTGGCTGCGGCTGGGCCAGACCAGGCGTATACCCGCCAGCACCATCTGAACCGGGAGTGTTTCATGACAGACTCAACCAGCCAGGTCGCCAGCCAACCGCTGCCCGCCTCGGCCTGGGCCGTTGCGGACGATCAACGTCTGATCCGCATCTCCGGCCCCGGCACCGACAAGTTCCTGCAGGGACAGTTCAGCCAGAATCTGGCGGACGTCACGGCGACCTTCTCCCCCCGCGCTGCGGCCTGCACCCCGAAAGGCCGGGCCTACTGCCTGACCAGGCTGGTGCGTGACGGCGACGACGTCCTGATGGCAGTACCGGACGTTCTCATCGACACCATCAGCACCCAGCTGCGCAAGTATCTGATGCTGTTCCGTGGCACCGAGATGCTGGTGCTCGACGACGCCCGCATTCTTGGCATTATGGGGCACGGGCTCGCCGAGCAGCTCTGCCCGGACCGGATCAGCGAACTGGACCAGCCCGGTGCCAGCCTGGCGCTTGATACCGATCACCTGATCCGCACCGAAGATACCGCCGAAGGGCTGCCGCGGTACGAGCTCTGGCAGCTGGGTAACCCTGCCGCCGCCCAGGCCCGAGTGCTGTCCACCGAGCAGCAGACCTCGCCCGTCAACTGGCGCGCCGCTGAAATTGCCGCCGGCATCGCCACGTTGACCCCGGACACCCTGGAAGCCTATGTGCCGCAGATGCTCAACTGGCAACACGTGGGCGGTGTTCACTTCAAGAAGGGCTGTTACACCGGGCAGGAGGTCATTGCCCGCATGCACTTTCTCGGTCAGTTGAAGAAAAGTCTGTTCCGTTTTTCAGCCGAAGGCCTGGCAACCGCACCCGCGCCCGGAACGGCTGTCCTTGCTGACGGCAAATCGGTGGGCGAAGTGATTAGCAGCGTGGTTCTTGCAGATGACTCCGTGCAATGTCTTGCGGTGGTTCGCCACGATGCCGCCGAAGAGGCCCTTCGACTGGACTCCGTCTCAGGGCCTTCGCTGCACCGTCTCGGGCTGCCCTACCCGGTACCGGAGCAGAGCGCCGCAAACAAATCAGATACATAAGTTGACAGGCAAGCGGTCGGGTTTTTGCTATAAAGTACTTCATATATCTGACTATTTTCTTGCCCGCCCGGCCACCGGACGGACAGCTGGATTCCAAACGACGGACCTCAACTGACCATGTCGAATATTGTTGAAACCATCAAGAATGATCTGATCAGTGCGATCGACAACGACAAGCTGGTGCTTCCCACGCTGCCTGAGGTTGCCCTGCAGGTGCGGGAGATCGCTGAGTCCGAGGACTCGGCGATTATGGATCTGGTCAAAGTGATCAGTAACGATACCGCACTCTCGGCCCGCATCATTCGCGTGTGCAACAGCCCCCTGTTCCGCGGCAGCCGCGCGATTGAAAACCTCAATATGGCGGTGAGCCGGCTGGGCATGGCCTACACCAGCAACCTGGCCATGGGACTGGCGATGGAGCAGATGTTCCAGGCCACCTCTGACATGATCGACAAGCGCCTGCGGGCCACCTGGCAGACCAGCACGGAAGTGGCCGGCGTGTGCCATGTGCTGGCCCAGCATTACACCCGGCTGAAACCCGATCAGGCCACGCTCGCCGGTCTGGTTCACCTGATCGGCGTGTTGCCGATCCTGCGCTATGTGGAGGATCAGGACATTCAGATCAGCAGCATCATGCTGGACAACGTGATTGATGAGCTGCACCCGCGACTGGGCGCGGCCATCCTGAAGAAATGGGATTTCCCGAAGGAGCTCCAGAACGTGCCGCTGGAGTACGCCAGTTTCCAGCGTGAAGTGCCGGCCGCGGATTTCGCTGACCTGGTGATGGTGGCCAACCTGCAGCTGGTAGCCGGTTCGGCGCATCCGTGGACGGAGATGGATTGGCATACCGTGACGGCGTTCGGGCGGCTGGGTATTGATCCGGACACCAACATGAATGAGGAAGAGGATCTGAACGCCCAGATGGAAGCGGCTATGGCGTTGCTTAAGTAGCTCGTGGTGCTTTGCTTTACTCTGGAGTGGGCTTAACTCGGTGGCTGGTCCCGGAGCCGGGGCATTTTGTCTTCGGGAAAAGAACTCGCTGCGCTCAGACACCTTTTCCTGTCAGAAAAAATACCCCGACACCGCGACCGGTCTGACTTCTGCAGTAACCGCCATAGCATTTGAACACTTGCGCTACGGTGACGTGCGTTTATAGCGCCCGAATAACTCAGACCGGGTTGGAAGTGACCAGTCTACAGGCTCCAGCCCCTCTTGCCTGAGCCAGTCATTGGCCTGAGAAAAATGCTTGCAGCCGAAGAACCCACGGTAGGCACTCAAGGGCGACGGGTGGGGTCCATCGAGCACGTGATGACGGCTACGGTCGATGTGCTGGCCTTTCTTTTTGGCGTAGCTGCCCCAGAGCAGAAACACCACGCCCTGCCGTTCCCGGTTGACGGTTTCAATCACCCTGTCGGTAAACGTTTCCCAGCCTCTGCCCTGATGGGCACCGGCCTGGCCCTGCACTACGGTCAGCACGCTGTTGAGCAGCAACACGCCCTGCTCTGCCCAGGGTTGCAGGCAGCCGTGGTCCGGCGGCTCGATGCCCAGATCCTCGCGAATTTCCTTGAAGATATTGACCAGAGACGGCGGCGGCGGGACGTCCGGGCGGACGGAGAAACACAGGCCGTGGGCCTGACCGGGGCCGTGGTAGGGGTCCTGTCCCAGGATCACTACCCGCACCTGCTCCAGCGGGGTGCTGTTGAGGGCATTGAAACAGTGGTGGCTGGCCGGGAACAGGGTTTTACCGGCCTGTTCCTCGGCGGCCAGGAACTCCGCCAGCGCCTGCATGTAGGGCTGGCGAAACTCCGCTTCGAGATGCTCGCTCCAGCCGCGGTCGGGCCTGAGCTGACTGGCCAGTACCTCAACCGGGGCCATGGCTCAGCCCTCGTCTTTGCGGGCGTCGGCCTTGTGTTCCGGGCGCATGGCCGGGAACAGGATGACGTCGCGAATGGACTGGGAGTTGGTCAGCAGCATGGCCAGGCGGTCGATGCCAATGCCTTCACCGGCGGTGGGCGGCAGGCCATATTCCAGCGCCATGACATAGTCTTCGTCGTAGAACATGGCCTCGTCGTCGCCGGCGTCTTTCTCGGCCACCTGGGCCTGGAAGCGTTCGGCCTGATCTTCGGCGTCGTTGAGCTCCGAGAAGCCATTGGCAATCTCGCGTCCACCCACAAAGAATTCAAAACGCTCGGTGACGAACGGATCGTTGTCCTTGCAGCGGGCCAGCGGCGACACTTCTTTCGGGTAATCGGTGATGAAGGTCGGCTGCATCAGACGATGCTCCGCCGTGGCCTCGAAGATCTCGATCTGCACCTTGCCCAGGCCCCAGCCATTCTTGATGTGAATGCCCAGGTCTTTCGCCACCTGGCGTGCGCCTGCTTCATCTGCAATCTGTTCCGCCGTCACGTCCGGGTTGTGACGCAGGATGGCGTCGACCACGGTCAGGCGCTCGAATGGCTTGCCGAAATCGTACTCGATGGTCTCTTCTTCGCCGTCCTTGAGGGTGCGGGTGTTGACCACGGTGGTGGTGCCCAGAACTTTCTGGGCGATGGTGCGCAGCATATCTTCGGTCAGGTCCATCAGGTCGTTGTAGTCTGCGTACGCCTGATAGAACTCCACCATGGTGAATTCCGGATTGTGACGGGTGGAGAGCCCTTCGTTACGGAAGTTGCGGTTGATCTCGAACACCCGCTCAAAACCACCCACCACCAGGCGCTTGAGGAACAGCTCTGGCGCAATCCGCAGGTACATGTCGATGCCCAGGGCGTTGTGATGGGTCACGAAGGGTCTTGCCGTCGCGCCACCGGGGATCACCTGCAACATCGGGGTTTCCACTTCCATGAAGTCCCGTTCGGTGAAGTACTGGCGCATCACGTTGATGATTTTCGAACGGGCGTAGAACACCCGGCGGCTGTCCTCGTTGACCATCAGATCGACGTAGCGATGACGGTAACGGGCTTCGGTATCGGTCAGGCCCTTGTGCTTTTCCGGCAGCGGGCGCAGGGATTTGGTGAGCAGGGTGTACTCGTCCATGCTCACGTACAGATCGCCCTTTCCGGACTTGCACAGGATGCCGCGTACGCCAACGATATCGCCCAGATCCCAATGCTTGGTGTCTTTCTGGACCTCTTTCGGCGCGTAGATCTGAATGCGGCCGGTCATGTCCTGAACCACCTTGAACGCTTTGCGATCGAGCATCATGCGGCCGGCAATGGCCACGGTGATGCCGAGGGACTCAAGCTCTTCCTTGCTTTTGTCACCGTATTTGGCCTGCAGCTCGGCAGCGGTGGCGTCGCGACGGAAGTCGTTGGTGAAGGCATTGCCCTGCTCGCGCATCTCTGACAGCTTGGCGCGACGCTCGGCAATGAGCTTGTTGTCCTCGTGCAGTGCGTTCTGAGTTTGTTCAGTCATGTTGGCTCACTAAAAATCGCGAATGGTCCGGGTTAGCGTGGCGAAGACGCCAGGTTACAGCGCCATCTTCAGGCTGGCTTCGATGAACTTGTCGATGTCACCATCCAGCACCGACTGGGTATTGCTGGTCTCCACCTTGGTGCGCAAGTCCTTGATGCGGCTGTCGTCCAGCACGTAGGAACGAATCTGGCTGCCCCATCCGATATCGGCCTTGGCGTCCTCGGCTTTCTGTTTCTCCGCATTGCGTTCCTGCATCTCGCGCTCAAACAGCTTGGCTTTCAGCTGCTTCATGGCCTGGTCTTTGTTCTGGTGCTGGCTTCTGCCAGCCTGACAGGCCACCACGATTCCCGTGGGGTTGTGGGTCAGACGCACGGCGGACTCGGTCCGGTTAACGTGCTGACCACCGGCGCCGGAGGCCCGGTAGACATCCACCCGCAGGTCGGACGGGTTGATTTCGATTTCGAAGCTGTCGTCCACTTCCGGCGAAACAAAGACCGATGAGAACGAGGTGTGGCGGCGGTTGCCGGAATCGAACGGAGACTTGCGTACCAGACGGTGAACACCGGTTTCGGTCCGCAGCCAGCCGTAGGCGTAGTCGCCCTGTATGTGGACCGTGGCACTCTTGATACCGGCCACTTCCCCTTCCTGCAATTCGACAATTTCGGCCTTGAATCCGCGACGCTCTGCCCAGCGCAGGTACATGCGCAGCAGCATGTTGCCCCAGTCCTGGGCTTCGGTGCCGCCGGAGCCGGCCTGGATGTCCAGGTAGGCGTTGTTGGCGTCCATTTCGCCAGAGAACATGCGGCGGAACTCGAGCTTTTCCAGGTCCTTGTCGAGGCTTTCCAGGTCGGCTTCGATTTCAGCGACGGTGCCCTCGTCCTCTTCCTCGGCGGCGATTTCCAGCAGCCCTTCGGCGTCTTCGAGACCGGAGGTGAGGTTGTCGATGGTGCGCACGATCAGTTCAAGGTCTGAACGCTCCTTGCCCAGGGCCTGGGCACGCTCGGGATCGTCCCAGACCTTGGGCATTTCCAGTTCCCGCTCTACTTCGACCAGTCGTTCACTGCGCTGATCGTAGTCAAAGATACCCCCTGAGCGCTTCAGTGCGCTCACGAAGGTCTTTAATCTTCGTCACAATGGGATTAATTTCCATGAAACCCTTACTCGCTCTTGAAAATGGAGAGTAAAAACAGAGGCGGAATTCTACCGGAATTCTGATTGTAAATCAGCCTGTGGGATTGGCTTGTTTTGCCGGTCCCTGTCGGTGGGGGCTGGTTCCGGGGTGGGGGTCGCTTTTCTTTCGGGAAAAGAACTCGCTGCGCTCAGACACCTTTGTCCCTGCAGAAAAGCGCCCCCCACCCCGAAACCGGCAGGCTTAGGTGCAAACCCGCTCCGGGTCAGTCCGTTGGTCGGATTAGAAGCGACGCCTCGTAATCCGACAAATCCACGGCAAATCAGGAACTCAGCGGTTCCAGATAGTCCACCAGCAACTGCAGGTTCGTGCGCCCACGGAAGGTATTGGAATCGGGCTTGTACACCACTCTCGCCCCGGTTCGGGTGTAGTCCGGCACTTCCGGGCCGGTATTGAAGGCGATGCCATCGACAATGCCGTTGCCGTCCGCGGGCTGAAGCACCAGTTTCAGGTGGTTTTCGCCCACGATGCGCTGGCTGACCACACGGAATTCGCCATCGAACAGCGGCTCCGGGAAATGCTGCCCCCAAGGGCCGGCGCGCTTGAGCAGGGTGGCGGTATCGAGGTTCAGTTCCTGGCTGGTCAGCGGGCCGTCGGTGACGATGGCGGCTTCCAGGTCCTCCGCGGTAAGGGTATCCCGTACGGCTTTGTCGAAAGCTTCACAGAAGGTGTCCAGGTCTGCCCGGGCCAGCGTCATGCCGGCGGCCATGGCGTGGCCACCGAATTTTTTCATCAGGCCGGGATGACGGGCATCCACGACTGCGAGTGCGTCACGGATGTGCAGGCCGGGGATGGAGCGGGCCGAGCCCTTTATGTCTTCACCGTTGTCGTCGGCGGCAAAGGCGACGGTCGGGCGGTGGGTCTGCTCGCGGATGCGGGCGGCAAGGATGCCGATGACACCCTGGTGCCAGTCCGGGTCGAACAGCGCCAGGCCCCAGGGCAATCCTTCAACGTCCAGAGACATGGAGGCCAGCAGATCCTGGGCCTGAGCTTTCATGTCCTTTTCGATGGTGCGACGCTCGCGGTTGAAGGTGTCCAGCTCACGGGCCAGCCTGCGCGCCTCGTCCGGGCTGTCTGCCAGCAGGCAGGCGATGCCGATACTCATGTCGTCCAGTCGGCCGGCGGCGTTGAGACGCGGTCCCACCACAAATCCCAGGTCGGTGGAGCTGATGGCCGTGTGATCGCGCCCCGCCACTTCCAGCAGTGCCAGAATACCCGGGCGGGCCTCGCCCTGACGTATGCGGCGCAGCCCCTGCTCGACAAAAATACGGTTGTTGTGATCCAGCGGCACCACGTCGGCCACGGTCCCCAGTGCCACCAGATCCAGCAGCGTACCGAGGTTGGGCTGCGGTTCCGGCAACCTGCCCTGCTCCCGCAGGTGCTTGCGCAGGGCGGTCAGCACATAGAACATCACGCCAACGCCGGCGGCATGTTTGCTGAGGAACGGGCAGCCCGGCTGGTTCGGGTTCACGATGGCATCTGCCTCCGGCAGGGTGTCGCCCGCCAGGTGGTGATCGGTCACCACCACGCGGATACCAAGCTCTTTCGCGGCGCGAACACCTTCCACCGCGGCAATGCCGTTATCTACCGTCACCATCAGATCGGGCAGTTCGCCTTCGTCCTGCAACCGATGGATGATGCCCGGCGTCAGACCGTAGCCGTCGGAAAACCGGCTCGGCACGCGGAAATCAATGCTTTTCAGACCGAGCATCGACAGCCCCAGCATGGCGACCGCGGTGCTGGTGGCACCGTCGGCGTCGAAATCCCCCAGGATCATCACCCGTTGCTGGCCGGCAATGGCTTGCGCCAGCAGCTCGACCGCGCGATCAATGCCGCGCAACGCCAGCGGCGAGGCCAGGTGCTTCAGGGTGTAGCTGAGCTGATCGTCAGAGGTGACGCCCCGGGCGGCGTACAGCCGGCGAAGCAGCGGAGGCAGGTTTTGCCCCCAGCCGTTGAGGTGGTCAGGCTGGGGGCGACGCAGGATCTTTTTTGGGGTCATACCGGGTCAGGTATTCTTCCAGTTCTTAGCGATGAATTCCTGAACGCCCGCGATGTTGTTGTCCAACACCGTGTAGCGCTCTTCCCGCTCGAACAGGTCCGCCATGTGGGCCGGCAGTTCAGGCGTTACGCTCAGTCCGGATTCGGCAATGGCATCCGGGAACTTGGCCGGATGGGCGGTGCCGAGGGTGATCATCGGCACGGCCTGGTCACGGCGACAGTTGCGCGCTGCGCGCACACCGATAGCGGTGTGCGGGTCGAGCAGGTATTCGTTGCGATCAAAGATCTCGCGAATGGTGTCGCAGGTGGCCTTGTCATCCACCGCATCACTGTCAAACAGCTTGCGGGCATGGCGCCAGCGATAGTCTTCGATGCTGACCGGGCCCTTGGCGGCGTTCTCCAGCAACAGCTTGACCGCCGCGCCATCACGGCCATGCAGATCAAACAACAGGCGCTCGAAATTGCTCGACACCATGATGTCCATGCTCGGCGACAGGGTGTGCTCAAGCTGATGTTGCTCGTACTTGTTGCCACTCATGAAGCGATGAAGAATGTCATTGCGGTTGGTGGCGATCACCAGCTGGGAAATCGGCAGCCCCATTTTCTTAGCCAGGTAGCCGGCGAAAATATCACCGAAATTGCCTGTCGGTACCGAGAACGCCATGCTGCGATCCGGACCACCCAGCGCCAGCGACGCCTGGAAGTAATAGACGATCTGGGCCATGATCCGCGCCCAGTTGATGGAGTTCACCGCCGCCAACTGGGTCTTGCCACCGAGGAACGACTGGTTGCCGAAGCTCTCTTGGACCATGCGCTGGCAGTCGTCAAAATTGCCGCGCACCGCGATGTTGTGGATATTGTCACCCCTGACCGTGGTCATCTGGCGACGCTGCACCTCAGACACCCGCTCGTGGGGGTGAAGAATGAAGATGTCCACGTGCTCATAACGGCGGCAGCCTTCGATCGCGGCGGAGCCGGTGTCACCGGACGTCGCCCCCATGATGACCACGTGTTGCTGGCGCTTTTCCAGCACATAGTCGAGCAGACGCCCCAGCAACTGCAGGGCAAAATCCTTGAACGCCAGGGTCGGACCACGGAACAGCTCCATCACCCATTCGTTGCTGTCGAGCTGAACCAGCGGCGCCACCGCCTGATGGGCAAACACGCTATAGGTTTCGTCCAGCATCGTGCGGAAATCATCGGCAGGGATGGCGTCGTCCACAAACGGGTACATGACATTGAATGCCAGTTCGCTGTAGGACAGGCCACGCCAGCTGCGGATTTCTTCCAGACTGAAATGCGGCAGCGACTCCGGCACATACAGGCCGCCATCGGTCGCCAGCCCCGTCAGCAGAACCTCTTCAAAGCCCAGTGCGGGTGCTTCGCCCCGTGTACTGATGTATCTCACATGCGTACCTGTCAGTTAAAGTTTTCAGCGCGGATGCGTACCACCTGACCATCGATGTCGGTCAGCGCTTCCAGTTCCTCAATGGCGCGGTTGATCTGCCGCTCCTGAACCGTATGAGTCAGGATAATGACCGGAATGCGGCCGTCTTTCAGCTCCGACTCTTTCTGCATGATCGATTCGATGTTGATGCCGTGCTCGCTGAGAATGGACGCCACTTTGGCCAGCACGCCGGGACGATCCAGCGCGGTGATACGCAGGTAGTAGGCAGACTGCACGTCTTCCATGGACAGAACGTCAAGATTCTCCAGCGCTGACGGGTCGAAGCCGAGATACGGCACCCGCTGGCTGCTCTGGGCTGCCACGGTGCGGGCCACATCGACAATATCGGCAATCACCGCGGACGCGGTAGCCTCGTCGCCGGCGCCCGGCCCGTAATACATGGTCTGGCCGACCGCATCGCCGTCCACCAGGACCGCGTTGAGAACGCCGTCTACCTGAGCGATCAGGTGGCTTCGCGGCACCAGAGTGGGATGGACCCGCAACTCGATTCCATCGTCACGACGACGGGCAATGCCCAGGTGCTTGATGCGATAACCCAGCAGTTCGGCATGGGCAATATCGTAGGGCGTGATCTGGGAAATCCCTTCAGTGTAGGCTTTCTCGAACTGCAGCGGAACGCCGAAACCGGCCGACGCCAGAATGGTCAGCTTGTGCGCGGCGTCGATGCCTTCCACATCGAAGGTGGGGTCTGCCTCGGCGTAGACCAGGTCCTGGGCCTCCTTCAGCACCTCGGCGAATTCGCGGCCGGCGCGCATCTCGGTGAGAATGTAGTTGCCGGTGCCGTTGATGATCCCGGCGATCCAGTCAATACGGTTGGCGGCCATGCCTTCACGCACTGCCTTGATCACCGGGATGCCACCGGCCACACCGGCTTCGTAGGCGACGATAACACCCGCTTGCTCGGCGGCTTCGAAGATCTCGTTGCCGTGCACCGCGATCAGCGCCTTGTTGGCGGTCACCACGTGCTTGCCGTTGCGAATGGCGGCAAGCACCAGTTCGCGAGCGGTTTCGTACCCACCAATAAGCTCTACCACGACGTCGATGGCGGGATCGTTGACCACGTCAAAAATGTCGGTACTGAACGGCGTATCGCCCAGATCAATATCATCTCGACGGGTTCGGCTGGCAACCCGGCTGATGCGGATGTTGCAGCCGGCCCGGCCGGCAATGAGCGTGGCATTACGGGTCAGCACGTTGAACGTACCGCCGCCGACGGTTCCCAATCCGCAGATTCCGACACTGACGTCTTTCAAACTTTCACCTCTGGTCCCGCTTGGGGGTGCTGATGGGTTTTCTTGGGCTTGTTTCAAGGGGCGATAGTATACCGGTTAAGAGCACACTGAATAAGCCCCGAATTACAGGAGACCGAGGCCCTCGGCCAGTTGCTTCGCCGGAACGTAACCACGCACCATGTTGCCGTCCTCCAGGACGATGGCCGGGGTGCCGGTGACACCCACCTGGCCGCCGAGATTATACTGCTCGCGCACCGGGTTGTCGCAGCTGGCGCCCTCAACCCGCTTGCCCGCCTTGGCGTCGTCCATGGCACCCTGCTGATCTTCATTGCACCATACCGAGACGTATTTGTTGAACGAGGCGGTGTTGGGGCCGGAACGCGGAAAACCGTAGTAGTGCACGGTGATGCCATAGCGGTTCAGCTCCGGCACCTCGTCGTGCATTTTCCGGCAGTAGGGGCAGTCGATATCGGTGAACACGGCAATTTCCGCTTTTTCTTCGCCGTCCGCAGGAAAGCTGATCAAACCTTTATCGCCGAACGCCGCCATCTGCTTTTTGCGCTGATCAGCGCGATTCCGTTCCGACACATTGGCGATGCCGCTCTCGGTAATCTGCAGGAGGTCACCGGTCAGCAGGTAGCCACCGTCTTTGGTGGTGTAGATGGTGTCACCGTTATTGCTCTCGACTTCGTACAGACCAGGCGCCTCGGACTCGCGCACTTCCGAAATACGGAGGCCCGGAACGGCCTTGGTCAGCCGTTCGGCAATGGCGTCTTCGGTCTCGCTGGCAGTGGCAGCGTGCACGCCGATCAGACCGGCCATCAGCAACAGAATGGACAGGGTGGATTTGATCAGATTTCTGGCAAACATAGGGACTTCCGCTCTCAGTTAACAGATGCATCCGGTCTACAGACCGTGCGCCGGGACAGTCTATTGCGACACGCTGACGCCGCTAAAGTTCAGACCCCGAACCCGGGCTAACAACCTTACCCGAAAGCGGCCATTTCAGCCACGGGGATGATGAGCCTGATGCAGGGACTGTAAACGCTGACGGGCAACGTGGGTATATATTTGCGTGGTGGAGAGGTCCGAGTGGCCGAGCAACATCTGCACCACCCGCAGATCCGCCCCGTGATTCAACAGGTGCGTTGCAAAGGCATGCCGTAACGTGTGCGGAGACAGGTGCTTGCGGATACCGGCCCGCAGGGCGTAATGGCGAATCCGGTGCCAGAACGTCTGACGCGTCATTGCCACCGGTCGGTTACCCGGAAACAGCGCGTCGGACGGCCGCCCCTTGAGCAACTCACCGCGGCCCTGCTTCATATACTGGACCAGCCAGTCGATGGCCTCCTCGCCGAGCGGCACCAATCGCTCCTTGCCGCCCTTGCCGGTGATGCGCACCACACCCTGGCGCAGATTCACCTGGTCTACCCGCAACTCCGTCAGCTCCGACACCCGCAAACCGCAGCCGTAGAGGATTTCCAGCATGGCCTTGTCCCGCAGCTCGATGGGCTTGTCCGGATCAGGCTCCGCCAACAAGGCATCTACATCCTGCTCGGACAGCGAGTCGGGCAAGCGCCTGGGCAGGCGGGGACTGTCGATCTGCAGCGTCGGGTCTTCACGCACCACCCCCTCGCGCAGAAGGTAGCGGTAAAAACGGCGCAACCCGGACAACCGACGAGCCGCCGTGGACGTCTTGGCACCCTCCGCCAGACCGCGGGAGATCCAGGCGAGCAAATCGATACGACGAACAGCCGTCAGCAGAGGCTGGCCCGGCTGTTCCGCCAGCCACGCCGCAAGACGCTCAAGATCACTGCGGTACGCCATCCGGGTTTTCTCGCCCAGCCCGTCCTCCAGCCAGATGGCATCGGTGAAACGGCCGATAACGGCCTCGTCTTCGGGCCGGAGCTCTGGGCGGGTTCTGCGTTTCACTACCATGGGAACACCCGGACGTCGGATAAGCGATCCACTGTTTTATATCAGCCAGACACGAAAAAGGCAGCCAGTGGCTGCCTTTTTCTCAAGCTCTGCCCAGCGTATGCCGATCAGCCCAGCTTTTCCTTGATACGAGCTGCCTTACCAGACAGGTCGCGCAGGTAGTAAAGTTTGGCCTGACACACGTCACCGCGACGCTTCACGCTGATGCTGTCGATCAGCTTGGAGTGAGTCTGGAACGTACGCTCAACACCCACGCCGTAAGAAATCTTACGCACCGTGAAGGACGAGTTCATGCCACGGTTACGCTTACCGATAACAACACCTTCGAACGCCTGCAGACGCTCACGGTTGCCTTCAGTTACACGAACTTGGATAACCACGGTATCACCCGGCGCGAACGCAGGGATTTCCTTGGTCATCTGTTCTGCTTCAAGTTGACTGATGATGTTGTTCTTGCCGCTCATCGTTTGCTCCTGATACCCAATCTTTTAATGCCCTGATGATTCAGAGGCACCCGGTTCGTTCAATATTTCTTCCAGCATCTCACGCTCTTCGTCCGTAAACACCCGCTGTTCCAGCAGGTCGGGGCGTCGCTCCCGGGTTCGCCTCAGCGACTGCTTGAGCCGCCAACGCCGGATCTGATCATGGTGACCGCCTAACAAAACATCCGGCACCGCCTGACCTTCGTAAACCTCGGGCCGAGTGTAGTGCGGACAATCCAGCAAACCGTCGGCAAACGAGTCCTGTTCCGCCGACTGCGCATGACCCAGCGCTCCGGGGATGAGGCGTGTAACCGCATCAATCACAGCCATGGCTGCCAGTTCGCCGCCGGACAGAACAAAATCTCCCAGCGACACTTCCCGATCGACTTCCGCCGATATCAGGCGCTCATCAACACCCTCATAGCGGCCCGCCACCAGAATCAGGTGCTCTTGCGCCGCAAGCGACTCAACCACCGACTGGTTCAGGGTTTCGCCCTGAGGTGAGAGATACACCACACAGGCCTTGCCAGGTGCCGACTCCCGGGCCGCATGGATTGCATCCCGCAGCGGCTGAATTTTCATCAGCATACCAGGACCGCCACCATAGGGCCGGTCATCCACCGTACGGTGGCGATCGCGGGTAAAATCCCGGGGATTCCAGCTCTTGAAGGTCAGGAGACCGTCACGAACTGCCCTGCCGGTAATACCGAACTCCGTCACCGCACCGAACATTTCCGGGAACAGACTGACTGCGCCAATCCACACCCGTCAGAACTCCGGATCCCAGT
>JAEPMM010000132.1 GCA_017643965.1 Marinobacter sp. | reverse complement strand
CTCATAAGCATTAACCGGCGGGCTCCGGTGATTGAGTGCAAGTGTGGCTGGACAGCACACTCCAGAGGGGAGGGATGATGAAATTTATTTTTGAAGTTCGTATCCGCGAGGGACACACCGCAGAGGAATATGCCGACGCCTGGGTGCGGGCCAGTGAGTTGATACAGCAGGCGCCGGGCGCCCGTGGAACGGAACTGCACCGGAAGATCGGTGACCCCCACACATTGATTGCCATCGCCACCTGGGAAAGCAAGGCGGCCCGGGATGCGATGGAATCCGGGAAGAATCCGCGCATTGCCGAGATCATCCGCAGCGCCGCGCCGTTTGTGGAGATCCATCCACTTGGGGAGTTCGAGGATCCGGAGTGGGTGGTGATGCCGTCCGGGCGGCCATAGCAGGACACGAACCATGCCTTATCAGATACTGGCGGATGCGGTGCTGGCCGTTCATGTCGCAATCGTGGTGTTCGTGGTTGGCGGGCTGGTGCTGATTCTGCTCGGCAATCGGCTGGGCTGGCAATGGGTGAACCGGCGCTGGTTCCGCTATCTCCACCTGTTGGCGATTGGGGTCGTGGTGTTGCAGGCATGGCTGGGGGTGTTGTGCCCCCTGACCACACTGGAGATGTGGTTGCGCGCCGAGGCCGGCGAAGCAGGGTACACCGGCAGTTTTGTGCAGTACTGGTTGCAGCGTTTGCTGTACTACGAAGCGCCACCCTGGGTTTTCATCGCCGCGTATTCCCTGTTCGGATTGGCCGTGCTCTTTGCCTGGTGGAAATTTCCACCCGCCAAAGGTTCCGGGCGCCAATAGCGCGCTCACAACGGGCCGGGGGTGGGCGCTGTACCCGGGAACATGGTTTAATCGTCGCTGACCCGAATCCGATCTGCGTAAAAAAGGAGTGCCGCGTGCCAGAACTTGCCAGCTATGAGAGTTTTTCCATTGAGGTGTCCAACCACATTGCCCATGTGCAGTTCAGTCGCCCGGACGCGCTGAACACCATGAACAAGGCGTTCTGGCTGGAACTGCCCCGCTGCATGCAGGACATTGAAGCCAACACCGATGCTCGCGTCATCGTGCTCTCATCCACCGGTAAGCATTTTTCCGCGGGCATGGATCTGAGTGTGTTCAGTGACCCGAAATCGGTGCCCATGAGCGGTGATCCGGGCCGCATGGCGGAAAACCTGCGCCGCGTGGTGCTGCAGTTGCAGGACACGCTGACGTCGCTGGAGCAGATCCGCCTTCCGGTACTGGCCGCTATCCACGGTGGCTGTATTGGCGGTGCGCTGGATCTGGTCTGCGCGGCAGACAGCCGTTACTGCACCGAGGATGCCTACTTCACCATCAAGGAAACCGAGCTGGGTATGACCGCGGACGTGGGCACGCTGCAGCGCCTGCCGAAACTGATGCCAGAGGGTGTGGTGCGGGAACTCGCCTACACCGGGCGCAAATGTGCCGCCGAGGAAGCCTACCGTCTGGGTTTCGTGAATTCGGTTTACCCGGATCAGCAAGCCATGCTGGCGGCGGTCATGTCGGTAGCAGAGCAGATCGCAGCCAACTCACCACTGGCGGTGACCGGTTGCAAGGAAATGCTCAATTACAGCCGCGACCACAGCGTGGAAGACAGCCTGAAGTATATGGCGACATGGCAGGCCGGCATGTTCCGCCCCACCGACATGATGAAAACCTTCCAGGCCAAGGCACAGAAACAGGCGCCGCAATACGATGACCTGTTCCCGGTGAAGCCGCTGTTCGATCAGTAATTGCAGATGAGAAACCGGCGTCCATCCGGAATCCCCGCCCTCACCGCCCTGGCTTTTCAGGGCGCCATTGGTGTGGTCGGTCTGGTGGCCATTGTGCTGCTCGACATTCCGGTTCCGCTGCTGGGTCACGGTCTCTGGCACAGCCTGTTATGGGGGGCGATTGGCGCGGTGCTGACCTATGTCGGTCTGCTTCTGTGTACCCGCATTCCCGGGTTAATGCCGGACCATCTGGAGCGGCAGATGCAGGGGCTGTACGACTTCGCAGTCAGCTATTCGCCTGCCGTGCTGGTGTGCCTGTCGTTGCTGGCGGGCATCGGCGAGGAGCTGCTGTTCCGCGGCGCGGTTCAGGGCGGGTTGCTGGTGCACACCAATGCCACGGTGGCGGTTCTGGGCGCGTCAGTGCTGTTCGGGCTGGTGCACTGGGTGTCGTTCACCTATTTCCTGATCGCAACCGGGCTGGGGCTGATTCTGGGTGTGGCCTATTTGCTGTCCGAAAGTGTCGTACTGGTGATGTTCTGGCACGCGGTTTACGACGTGATCGCCCTGTTCTGCCTGCTGCGCTTTCCGCACTGGTTCGGGGTCACACGGATCCGCCGCGGTGGTAGAGGGCGTCAGGAGTAGTCGATATCCTCTTTGCCGGTGCTTTTCCGGGCCTCGAAGCTGGCCAGCTCAACATTAATGGCATTGGTCGAAATCTGGATCTCGTAGAGGGAATAGAGCAGCGACAACGACAGCAACACCAGGCTGGCGCCGAACGCTACCACGCCCGGCAGGTCAGAGCCGAGAAACAGCAGAAACATCGACACCGTGCACAGGAAAAAACTGAGCACCCCGTAGGTCTGCATGCGCTTGGTCAGCACGATGCGCTTGCGCAGCATACCGATCTGCCGCGCAATCAATGCATGGTCCTCCTCGGTATCCATCTGTTTGAGCTGGCGAATCAGCTGTGCCAGCACCAGAAACCGGTTGGTGTACGCCAGTAACAGCAGCGAGATGGCAGGAAACAGCAGTGCGGGTGTGGTCAGATCCAATCGTTTGTCCTTGTGGCTGAGAAGTGTCGGATCGTCAGGCGGAGCGTTTGAGTATAGTCGCACAGCGGCAGCCTTGCGCAACTGAATAAGGGGTCAGAGCGTGCTGGAAAGTTACCTGACAGGTTTGATTGTCTGCGGTGGCATCATTGTCGCCATCGGTGCCCAGAATGCCTATGTGCTGGGCCAGGCAATCCGCCGGGAGCACCACTGGTGGTCGGCCGGCCTGTGCATGGTGGCGGATGTCACCCTGTTTACGTTGGGGATGTTCGGTGTCAGTGCGGCATTACTGGCGATGCCCCAGGCCCTGGAAATTCTGCGCTGGCTTGGGGTGGTGTTTCTGGGCTGGCTTGCGGCTCAGGCGTTCATACGGGCTGCCCGTGGCCGGGCTGCCCTGGAAGCCGACGAAGCCACCAAACGAAGCCTCAAAGCGGTGGTGTTCACGACTCTGGCGGTAACCTTGCTGAACCCGCAGGTTTATCTGGATACCCTGTTGCTGATTCCCGCAGTGGGTGCCCAGCAGCAGGATGCCACCACCTTCGTCGCCGGGGCCAGCAGTGCATCCATTCTCTGGTTCGGGTTGCTGGCCTGGTGCGGGTCTGCGTTGGCGCCGGTACTGTCACGACCGCTGGCCTGGCGGATCATCGACGGTGTGATCGGCCTGATGATGGCCGCGATTGCGCTGCACCTTGCGTTGGGAAATGGTCTCTAGCATTCAAACGGTCGTATGGAATGGCTTGCCATGGCTGGCCGCTGACGTGAAGATAGCCGGCTATCTACTATTTTCGAAACCGAACGACCACCGAGGTTTGCTAATGAATTCCACTCTTCGCCGCTGGTTTGCCAGCGCCGGTGCCATGCGCCGTTTCCTGTCTACCTTTGCGCCGTATCTCGGAGCCGGGGTCAAGGTGACACAGCTGGCTGATGACTTCAGCTCCGCCACGGTCGAGATGCGCCAGCACTGGTACAACACCAACTACGTGGGTACCCATTTTGGCGGGTCGCTTTACAGCATGGTGGACCCCATGTACATGTTGCTGCTGATGCGCAGGCTGGGGAACGACTACATCGTATGGGACAAGTCGGCCAGCATTGACTTCATCCGTCCGGGGAAGGGCACAGTAACGGCCCGTTTCGAGCTGACTGACGAGCGTGTGGCGGCGATCCGTGAGGCCACCGCCACTGGTGAAAAAATGCTGCCGGAGTGGGATGTCGACATTGTTGATGCGAGTGGGGCGTGCGTCGCACGGGTGTACAAGGTGTTGTACGTGAGACGCAAGAAAGCCTGATCAGAAGCGGACGGCGAGCCCAGCGGAGGCCTCTACCTGAAAAAAGCCGTTACTCTCGAAGCGGACATTGCAGCCGCCGGAGCAGAATACCGCGCCACCACTGTCCAGCACAGTATAGAGCCCCCTCAAGTCTATTCTCAGCCGCAGGTGGTCATTCAACGGCCATTTGTAGCCACCGCCCAGTGACAGAGAAGCGCGGTGATGGGTGTCCAGGCCCGAGGGTTTCGGATCCAGCCGGGTGACGCCGGCCACGCCGGAAACAAATCCACCTGTGGTGGTGCCGCCGGGAAAATAGAGACCGCCGAACTGCAGTTGGGTAATCGTGAGGTCCACGCTGGTCCGGGTCGGTGTCAAAAAACCCTCGGAGCTCCTCGCCGTTGTCTCCTGCCGTCCCAGGTAGAGCTCCAGCTGTTTGCCGGGTTCGCTCAGGTCGACATTCAGCAGCAGGCCCTGGCTTACGGTGTCTTCAAGATCCACTCGGCTGTCTTCGTTGTCGGCCCGGTTGTTGACGTCGAACTCGCCGCCCATGCGATAGCCGGCCAGGGGTGTGAGCTCAACCTCTGCGGTGGTGGGCAGGCTTACGAACAGCGTGGCGATCAGCCCGAGACAGGCGTGGCAAAGGCGCATTAATCGGAGACTCCGGCATCAGTCAAAGCGACGGGCCTCGGTGAAGCGGCCTTTCCAGTAATACCCGTTCAGCGATGATTGGGTTACACCGGACGACGTCGATGCGTGAATAAACCGGTCACCGCCCATGTAGATCCCGGCGTGCTGCTCCTTCCCACCGATGCGAAAGAACACAAGATCACCGGGCTCAATGTCTCCCGGGTGCACGGCATCTCCGTAGGCGAGCATTTGTGAGGTTGTGCGTGGCAGTTGCTTGCCCAGACCCTCCCGGAAGGCGGTGAGAATGAAACCGGAACAATCAAAGCCGCGGGCGGAGGTGCCGCCGTAATGGTAGGGCGTGCCCTGGTAGCGCTCGAACACCTGCCAGAGTTTCTGCGCTTTGGCGGAGTCATGTGACGGCGGCACCGATGCATGGGCGTACCCGTCAGGCGATCCTTTCTGCAGAGCCTGGTTACTGGCGCAGCCGCCAAGTGCTGACGCTGAAAGGCACAAAATCACTAAATATCGTAACGACCTACCCATGCTGGAGTCCTGACTGCCTGATCCTAACGCCAGATTATTATGGTTTCGCCAGGATGTCAGGTTACGGTTTGTGATCCTGCGGTGCTTCCAGTTGCGCCAGAAACTCGGCGATGTCGTCGAAGGCATCGTTGGCCTCCGGTAATAATGGCGTAAAAATATGCCATACGTGCACCATGCCTGGCCAGGTGTGCAGCTCGACCGGGGACGCCATGGATCGCGCTTTGGCGGCGTAGCGGCGGGCGTTGTCCAGCAGCATCTCGGTATCGCTGGCGTGGATCAGGGTGGGCGGAAGATTGGCCAGGTTGCCTCTCAGGGGTGACGCCACAGGACTGGTCGGTGACACCCTGAAGGCGGCCAGAGTGGCCCACCAGATCACCGGCAGGGGGATCCTGGACAAACCGCCGAACACCGGCCCCAGCAGGGGGTCGCTGGCAATATTGCCGCGATTGCTGGGCGCGGTCAGAGTCAAGTCGGTGGACGGCGACAGGGCGATGGCCGCGTCGGCCTGCGGCAGGCCGCTATCCCGAATCCAGGCAATCAGGGCGAGGGCATGGCTGCCACCTGCGGAATCGCCAGCAACAACCATGAAATTGGCTGCGGCTTCGCCATCCGGGCCGTGATCCAGAAGCCAGGCATAGGCTTTGCGGCAGTCTCTTACGCCGTCCATGAAGCGGTTTTCCGGCATCAGGCGGTAGTCGAGTGCGAAGACCGCAGCGTTGGCAATGTGAGAGAGCCGGTCGGTAATGGCGCGGTGGCTGCGGGGGCTGCCTGCGGCCCAGGCGCCACCGTGAATGTAGAGAATCCGCCGCTGGCTATCCGCTCCTGGTGCCAGCACCCACTCGCCGCGGGGCTGGTCGTTGAAACGGAACTCCGAGGCCAGCGCCAGCCCTTCGCTGAGGCCGTCCATATGCTGGCGCAATGCCATCAGCCGTGCCTTGCCCCTCAACCCGCGCGATGCATTGCCCATGTCGCGGATACGCCCGAGCACCTGTTCGTGAGCCTCACTGGGCAGCGCTTCGCGCACGGGGTGCTGGTCCTGATCAAAATGGGAAAAGTCCTCTACCCGAAACAGGACCAGCGTAATCGCAATGATCAGCCCGATGATGGCAATCACAATCCATAACATGGCGCAGCCCGTATTCAGACGAATCCGGTAACCCCCGGAAAACGATGCGTCGACGACTCTTCAACTATGCTTCAGATAATACCCGCAGGTTGCGGCGGGTGCCTACCGGAACCATCACAGAAGGAGCAAGGCGTTGCAAATAGCCTACAGAGCCCGTGATATCACCGAGGCGCACATTGTGGCCGGTCTGATCGAGGCGAACGGCATCGAGACGTACGTCGGTGGCCTGTACCTGCAGGGGGCGATGGGTGAAATCGGCGCAGCCGGTTTCAGCAACGTTCATGTGGCGGATGAGGATCTGTACCGCGCCAGGCAGGTGGTGTCGGAATACGAAGCATCGGCGCCCGAGGCTGTCGTGACCGGCGAGGACGACAGCCGGCCGGATGGCTATGCGCGCGGCTTCCTGCTGGTGCTGGCGCTTGTCGGCCTCGTTCTGCTGGCATTCTAGGCGACAGGTGGTTGCCCCCGTTTCGGACGACACTGAAAATGACATCTTCCCAACCGGGACAAATCTGTTGTAATATATATCGTGCACAAGGTAATCGTGAGCGAGGTTGTTATGGATAAGCTGGATGCGCCGTTGGTAAACGATACAGGAGCTGACTTGCTGAGGCTGGACAGGCAGATGTGTTTTGCCCTGTATTCGGCGTCATTGGCGATGACCAAGCTTTACAAGCCAATATTGGCAGAACTGGGGCTGACCTATCCCCAGTACTTGCTCATGCTGGTGCTCTGGGAGCGGGATGCGGTAACGGTGTCAGCGTTGAAAGAACGCCTGCACCTGGATTACGGCACCCTCACACCCTTGATCAAACGTCTGGAGAAGCGCCAGCTGCTTTCGCGGACACGATCGCCGGAAGATGAACGGCAGGTTCTGATTCATCTCACTGACCAGGGGCGCGAATTGAAGGTCCAGGCTCAACCGGTGCCGACGCAGGTTGCCGAGGTGTCCGGCTGTTCGGCGACGGAAATGGCGGAACTGAAACAACAGCTGGATGCTCTGCGCCAGCGATTGCACCGTCATCTCGAGCCTTCAACCTGAAGTTGCAGTGCCCTACACACACTGAAAAGGAGAATATTATGTCGATTGAACAAGTTGCATACCGAGCCTACGCGGAAGCCACCGGAGGCCGTGATGGCCGCGCCATTTCGTCTGATGGCATTCTGGATGTGGAACTGGCAACCCCGAAGGAACTGGGTGGCGCCGGCGGGAAAGGCACCAACCCCGAGCAGTTGTTTGCAGCCGGTTACTCGGCCTGCTTTATTGGTGCCATGAAGTTTGTGGCCGGTCGGGACAAGCTGAAGCTGCCGGAGGATACGTCCATCGAGGGTGTCGTTGGCATCGGTCAGATTCCGGGCGGCTTCGGGATTGAAGTGGAGCTGCGTATCAGCTTGCCGGGCATGAGCAATGAAGACGCCAAGCAGCTGATTGATGAGGCCCACAAGGTATGCCCCTACTCGAACGCCACCCACGGCAATATTGATGTCACGCTCACCCGGGTAGATTGAGGGGCGCAATGCACCGGCTGTTTTTCGGGCTCGAGGTGCCCGCCGCTATCCGGCAACGGCTGCTGCAGGTGCCTGTGCCGGTTGCCGGCGCGCGCTGGCAGCGCGATGATCAGCTCCACATCACCCTGTTGTTTCTGGGGGATGTGGAGCCTGACAGGGCGGTGGTTGCCCGCGCTGCTGCGAGGGATCTCCCGCTTGAGCCCTTCGAGCTGGAGGTACACGGCCTTGGCAGCTTTGGCTCGCAACTGAATCCCCGCCATGTGTGGGCCGGCGTGCAGCCGAAGACCGCGATTGCAGAGCTGCATGAAGCGCTGGCCGCCCGCATGACAGGCCTCGGGCTCTCGCCGGAGAAACGGGACTTT
>JAEPMM010000294.1 GCA_017643965.1 Marinobacter sp. | reverse complement strand
CACGGGCCTCGACACAACGGATGAACTGATGGGCATCCAGCCCCGACAGGATCCCGACCGCCAGTTTTGGCCCAACGCCGTTAACGCGGATCAACAACCGGAACAGATCACGATCCAGCCGCGACGCAAACCCGTAGAGGCTCTGGGCGTCTTCGCGGACCGCGAAGTGCGTGTGCAGGGTGATTTCCTCGCCGGGTTCCGGGAGGTGAAAAAAGGTGGTGAAAGGAATATCCACTTCGTAACCCAGCCCGGCGCACTCAACCAGCGCCTGACCCGGTGATTTTTCCACAAGTGTGCCTCGAATTCGGCCTATCAACGGGTTACTCCTTGGGCGCGAGGGCGCCGGTTATTGTTGTCGGACCCGACCGCTGCGAACCTTACCGCCCGCAGAGAGCCGGGCCACGCTCTGGCTCATATGGGCATGACACAAGGCAATGGCGAGCGCGTCGGCGGCATCCGCCTGGGGCTTTCGGGAGAGAGAAAGAAGTGCCTGCACCATGTGCTGGACCTGGGCTTTATCGGCGCCACCGTTGCCCACCACGGCCTGCTTCACCTGGCGGGCAGAATACTCGTGTACCGGTAATCCGCTATTGGCAGCGCTGACAATGGCCGCACCCCTTGCCTGACCGAGCTTGAGCGCGGAATCCGGGTTGCGGGCCATGAAGACCTGCTCGATGGCAAATTCTTGCGGGCGGTATTCCCCGATCAATGTGGCAAGACCGTGAAAGATCGCCTGCAGGCGTTCCGCCATGGGCTTTTCACCCATGCGGATACACCCGCTGTCGATGTACTCGATGTGGCGCCCTTCCGCCCGGATGATACCGTACCCGGTGATTCGGGACCCCGGATCCACGCCCAGAATGATCGCCACATCAGCTTCCTTGTTTGGACTAGCTTTCTGCCGGGTTGCTCCCGGCCTCGCTGGCGTCCGCCTTGTTACCTTCGATCGCCTTGTTAACGGGCTTACGCAGACGGATGTGCAGCTCGCGCAGTTGCTTCTCGTCCACCTCGCCAGGAGCCTGGGTCATCAGACAGGTGGCACTCTGGGTTTTCGGGAAGGCAATCACGTCGCGGATGGACGTGGCGCCGGTCATCAGCATCACCAGCCGATCCAGACCAAAGGCCAGACCACCGTGGGGCGGGCAACCGAACTTCAGGGCATCGAGCAGGAAACCAAACTTGGCGCGCGCCTCCTCTTCTTCGATACCGAGAATACGGAAAACCGCCTGCTGCATGTTCTCGTCGTGGATACGAATCGAACCACCGCCCAGCTCAGTGCCGTTAAGCACCATATCGTAGGCGCGGGACAGCGCTGTAGCAGGGTTTGCGGCCAACTCTTCCGGAGTACAGGAAGGCGCAGTGAAGGGGTGGTGAATCGCGGTCAGGCCACCGTCGGAGGTTTCCTCGAACATCGGGAAATCCACCACCCACATCGGCGCCCATTCGGCGATGAGCATGTTCAGATCATGACCCACCTTGATCCGCAAGGCGCCCAGGGCCTCGTTGACCACGTTGGTCTTGTCGGCACCAAAGAAGACAATGTCGCCGTCTTCCGCACCCACGCGCTCGATAATGGCCATGGCGACATCGTCGCCAAGGAACTTGATGATCGGTGACTGCAGGCCTTCGACGCCTTTGGCCAACTCGTTGACCTTGACGTAGGCCAGACCCTTGGCGCCATAGATGCCGACAAATTTGGTGTAGTCATCGATTTGCTTGCGGGACAGATCGCCACCCTTGGGCACACGCAGGGCGGCCACACGGCCTTTCGGATCATTGGCCGGGCCGGCAAACACCTTGAAATCCACGCTTGCCACCAGATCGCCCACATCGAGCAGTTCCAGCGGAATCCGCAGGTCGGGTTTGTCACTGCCGTAGCGCTGCATGGCTTCGGCGTAAGGCATGCGGGGGAATTCCGGCAGATCAACGTTCAGCACGTCCTTGAACAGGGAGCGAATCATCCCCTCATTCAGCGACATCAAGGATTCTTCATCGATGAACGACGCTTCGATATCCACCTGGGTAAATTCGGGCTGGCGGTCCGCACGCAGATCCTCATCCCGGAAACACTTGGCAATCTGGTAGTAACGGTCAACCCCGGACACCATCAGCAACTGCTTGAACAGCTGGGGCGATTGCGGCAGCGCGAAGAACGAACCCTCGTGGGTCCGGCTGGGCACCAGATAATCCCGCGCACCCTCCGGCGTGGCGCGGGTCAGGATCGGGGTTTCCACATCCATGAAGCCGTTGCCATCAAGGTAGTTGCGGATATAGCTGGTGACACGGGAGCGGAACCGCAGGCGATTCAGCATTTCCGGACGCCGCAGGTCCACGAAACGGTACTTGAGGCGCACATCCTCACCCACGTCGACGTGCTCATCCAGCGGGAACGGCGGAGTCGCGGCGGCATTGAGAATGCTCAGATCCTTGCCCAGCAACTCGACCTGACCGGTGGGCATGTTGTTGTTCTCGGTGCCGGCAGGACGACGACGAACACGGCCGGTCACTTTCACAACGAACTCACTGCGAACCTTTTCCGCCAGGGCGAAGCTCTCAGGGGTGTCGGGATCAACCACAACCTGGGACATACCATCCCGGTCCCGCAGGTCCAGAAAGATCACGCCACCGTGATCGCGACGACGATGGACCCAACCGCAAAGCGTTACTTCCTGATCAATGTGAGATTCGTTGATACCACCGCAATAATGACTGCGCATACCGGTTCCCGTTGTTTCAGATGTGTGCATAAATGTGTGCAAAATATGGATTTGGCGGACACTACTGGAAAAGCCGCCCATTATAAACACAATACGCGCGAAAATCAGGCTCCAATCACGGTGGGTGACGCCTTGAGGACGGACCGATAGAATGGTGCGCTATTACAGCAACCGGAGTCGTTGTTTTGTCGTCCCGAGCCGAGCAGAAACTGAAAACTCGCCGCGCCCTCATGGACGCCGCCCTAGCACAGCTTAGCGCTGACCGTGGCTTTGGCAGCCTGAGCCTGAGAGAAGTTGCGCGGGAGGCGGGCATCGCCCCGACATCCTTCTACCGTCATTTCGCCGAGCTGGACGAGCTCGGGCTGGCACTGGTGGACGAGGGAGGCGTCGCGCTGCGTCAGTTAATGCGTCATGCCAGAAAGCGCATCGCGCGGGACGGCAGCGCCATCAGCACCTCGGTTGAAACCTTCATGGAGTACCTCGGCAATAATGCCAACCTGTTCCGCCTCATGTTGCGCGAGCGTACCGGGGTATCCAAGCCCTTCCGGACCGCCATTCGTGCGGAAATCGATCATTTCGTAACCGAGCTGGCAGACGATCTGCGTCGCTTCGCCGACGAGCAGAACCGACCATTGTCAGACGCCAGGCTGGTGGCAGAGGCCATGGTCACGCTGGTGTTCAATCAGGGCGCCGAGGCGCTGGATGCCACTCCGAAAGAACGGGAAGAACTGAAGGTAAAAATCAAGACCGAATTGCGGATGATTCTGGTCGGCTCGCAAGCCCTCGCGGCTCACGGCAAATCCCCAAAAACCTGAGAATGAGAGAAGGTTGCGAATTAATTGGAACCTTTGCGACTCAACAACCGTTTGTAAGGTGGGATAGAGCCTATCCTATTGTTGAGTCGTTGCCTCCAGACGGCAACTTACGCCCGCCATCCGGCGGGCTTTTTTGTGCGACCGGTCAGATAGCAAATTTCGTTCTGCCGCCAAACTGATAGTGCTTTGGCAGCGCCGCGGCCGTGGCAGCCGCGCGCTGGGCGTCAGCCTGATGCCGACGCAGGTAATTCTCGATCTTGATCACGCGGGCGCGACAGGCATCTTCGATGTCCGGGCGACCGGCGTATTCCAGCTTGACCCCTGCCCGCACACCGCTGACCACTTCCTGCACATAACGGATATTGCCCGGCACGAAGCTGATCGCGACGTCGTCATCCAGGTCGCGGCCGTGGTGCTTGCGCGCCAGAGACACCCGAATATTCTGTTCGGGCTTCACGCAATCTTCCGGGAGAATCAGCGCCACGCCGTCACGATCGAAGTCGAGTACAGCGCACTCGCTGATCAGTTCCGCGGTGGTCTCCGAGTACACCCGGGCCGAGAGCAAGCCAATGGCAAGGTGCCGGTAGTTGATGATGTCCGCCTCTTGTGAACATTCCTGGGCATGTTCGCTAACGAGGGAAAGGTTCGCCATGGATTCGCTCTCTGTATTTATGTAGTTTTTGAGACCTGCGTCACAGTTTCGGTAGTTACACGACTGTATACCACCGCAGGTTCCGGAAAATACCTATATACAGAGCCCGACAGGCCACTTTTGGCCCGAAGAGTCAGGATACCCATGCAGAACAGGCCACCAGCGCAAAAAACCAGCGCTGCGTCCCGGCCGCGCGGGTGGCGTCACGGATCAGATCAGATCAGATCAGAGAGGAAATCATCGGACCAAGCTTCGAGCGCATCGATGCCAGCTCCGCATCACCGTAGGGAACGGGCGCCTGCTTGCCCCACACCGGGGCTGGCCAGGCCGGGTCACCGTCAAAGCGGACAATATGGTGCAGGTGCAATTGCGGCACCATGTTGCCGAGCGCCGCTACGTTCATTTTGTCACCACAAAACAGTGCCATCATCT
>JAEPMM010000109.1 GCA_017643965.1 Marinobacter sp. | reverse complement strand
GAACTGGTGGGCGGCATGTACGGACTGGCCATCGGCGAGTGCTTTTTCGGGGAATCCATGTTCTCGCTGGAAACCAACGCCTCCAAGGTATTAATGGTTCACCTCGCGTGCCAGCTGGCTCTCTGGGGCTACCGGATCATGGATTGCCAGGTCGAAAGCAGTCACCTGCTGAAAATGGGGGCCAGAAGCATTCCCAGGAGCGAGTTTTTATCTATACTCAGAGCAGGTGTTGACCGCTCCCCGAGCCACGGTTCCTGGCAGATCCAGTGGCGTTGGCCCGGGGCCGGAGGTAAGCATGAGTAACCTCAGAACCCTGGTGTTCTTTGCGACACCACCACATGACTGCAGCTACCTGCCGGACCGGGAGGCCACGACCATGTTCGTGGACCCCAGGGCCAACATTGACAAAAAGCTCTACAGCCAGCTCACTGCCCTCGGTTTCCGCCGCAGCGGGTCCCACTATTACCGCCCCCACTGCGAAGCCTGCAATGCCTGCATTCCCGTTCGTCTGCGGGTGGACGATTTCCGCCCCGATCGCAGCCAGCGCCGGGTGCTTGAGCGGAATTCCGACCTCACCTGCGAACTGGTGCCCGCCTGCTTTACCGAGCGTTATTACCGACTTTATGCACACTACATCGAACACCGGCACTCCGACGGTGACATGTACCCGCCCTCGCGGGAACAGTTCAGATCCTTTCTGGTCGAAGGCGCAACCGACTCCTGGTTTGTCGAGATCCGCCTCAATGACGAGCTAATCGGCCTGGCTGCGGTGGACATGCTGGACGATGGACTGTCCGCTATTTACACCGTCTTTGATCCTGCCTTTGAGCATCGCAGCATCGGCACCTTTGCCATTCTCTGGCAGATCGAAACGGCGCGGGCGCGGGATTTACCGCATTTGTATCTGGGCTACTGGATCCGTGAGTGCCGGAAAATGAACTACAAGACCCGTTTCAAGCCGATCGAGGCCCTGCGGGAAGGCCACTGGCAGGTACTGAAACGCAACTGATTTTGCTAAATGACGACAAATCAGGCAGAATTGCGCAATTTAAAATCCAGGTAAGTTAATTCCAAACGAGGTTTCTACTGAATGGCGAAATCAGATGTCATTGAAATGGAAGGTGTAATTGTTGATACGCTTCCGAATACCATGTTCCGTGTCGAGCTGAGCAACGGTCACGTTGTGACAGCCCACATCTCGGGCAAGATGCGCAAGAACTACATCCGCATCCTGACCGGAGACAAGGTGAAAGTTGAGCTGACTCCCTACGACCTCAGCAAGGGCCGCATCGTTTACCGCGCCCGTTAATCACCAAGGTGACATCTGAAAGCCCCGGTTCCGGGGCTTTTTCATTTCTGTAGCGATTATTCCCTGTCTTCAGCGCTGCACTCACCCGCACCGGGGTTGGTATAGCACCTGACTTTCCGCAATATGGTCATCATGTTGTCGTCGTAGACTCCAGCGGCCAGCATTCCGCTGTTTTCCGCGGACTGTTGCATGTCGATACGCACGCTGCGCAGCATTTCCTGATAACCGGCAATGGCCTGTGGTGAAATATCCACCCAGCGGTCCGCCGGTATCGAGTTCTCATATTGACGAATCACCCGGATGGCTTCCGGATAGAGTCTTGAAACGGTCTTGCGTGACTGGCGCACAAAGCGGTCGTCGAACTCCCCGTTTCTGGCGACCAGTTGAATGGTCACCTGCCCCACCGGGTATTTGACGATGCCGCCCTGGTCACCCATGCCACGAAACATCTCCAGCACCTCATAGGCCGCCGCCGGCGCGTAACTGATGTCCGCCTCGCCGTTGTTGAACAGGCGTGCGAAGTTCGAGATCTTCGCGTCCACCGGGACCGCGCCCACATACTCCACCATGTGTCGGGCATCGTGGTGGCCCTCGAACACGGTGATGCGCTTGCCCTTGAGCGCATCCACATGGTCAATGTTGCGATCATTCACGAACAGATAGGCGGCGCCCATCGGCGCCACACCGACAATCTCATATCCGTCCTGAGCCAGATGCTCGTCCACCCGCGGGCTGGACAGAATGTGCATCAGCACCCTCAGATCCTCATAATAAGGCACTGCACCGATGGCACTGATGGAACCGGTGAAATCGTTGAAGTGGCGAACGCCCATATCGGTGAGGGCAACAATATCGCAGAGCCCGGCGCGGAAATCGTCAACGGCCTGATCTTCATCGGTGTACGGTTTCATCGCCAGCTTGACGCCGGACTTGATCATCTTGCGCTGATATTCCTGCAGCGTTTTATAGACAAAGCCGCCGGCACCGGCCACGTCAAAGACGCAGAACTGTTTTTCCACAGCAGCCACGGAGGGGGTCCAGACAGACAGGCTGATAACGCCTGCCAACAGTGCAGCACATACCTTCATTCGTCCTGATTCCTTGTCATTATTGTTTGTAAGGGGGCACACGGCCGAAACCGGCATCGACCCGGCTGTGACGCCCAAGTTGACAGAAATCGGAATGGAATGGATTGACGGCAATGTCGGCCTGGCAGCTGAAACGCGGCCAATTTGATGAAATGTGCACATAAAAAAACCGCGCTCCTCGGAGCGCGGTTTTCGAAAGCGGCGGAGCCGCAGGTATCAGACTGCCTCGGCGGGCTCGTCCTCATAGTCGAACACCAGCTCATCGTCACGCAGGTGGATATGCACGTCGCCTCCCTTCTCTGACAACCGGCCAAACAGAATCTGCTCGGCCAGCGGACGCTTGATCTTGTCCTGAATCAGGCGGGACATGGGTCGTGCACCCATGGTGACGTCGTAACCTTTCTCTGCAAGCCACTGCTTCGCCGGTTCGTCCACGTGCAGAACCACATGCTTCTCATCCAGCTGCGCCTGCAACTCGGTCAGGAACTTGTCCACCACGTGAGTGATGGTGTCCTTCTGGAGGTCGGCGAACTGAATGATGCCGTCCAGGAGGTTACGGAACTCCGGCGTGAAGGTCTTGCTGATGATCTCCATGCCGTCCGAGCTGTGGTCCTGCTCATTGAAGCCGATCGAGCGACGAGCCATGCTTTCGGCACCGGCGTTGGTGGTCATCACCAGGATAACGTGGCGGAAATCCGCTTTGCGGCCGTTGTTATCGGTCAGCGTGCCGTGGTCCATCACCTGCAGCAGCAGGTTGAACACTTCCGGGTGTGCCTTCTCGATCTCGTCCAGCAGCAACACGCAATGGGGGTGCTTGTTCACCGATTCGGTGAGCAAACCGCCCTGATCGTAGCCCACATAGCCCGGAGGAGCACCAATCAGACGGGAGACGGTATGGCGCTCCATGTACTCGGACATGTCGAAGCGCACCAGCTCGATACCCAGCACCTTGGCCAGCTGTTTGGTGACTTCCGTCTTACCCACGCCGGTCGGGCCGGCGAACAGGAATGCGCCTTCCGGCTTCTCGGGGGCCTTCAGGCCGGCCCGCGCCAGTTTGATGGCGGTGGACAGCGACTCAATGGCCGGATCCTGTCCGAACACCACCATCTTGAGATCCCGCTCCAGGTTACGGAGCAGATCCTTATCGCTGGTAGACACGTTCTTCGGCGGGATACGCGCGATGTTGGCGACCACGTCTTCAATATCAGGCACATCCACCGTTTTCTTGCGCTTGCCCTCTGGCATCAGGCGCTGACGGGCACCGGCTTCATCGATCACATCGATCGCCTTGTCCGGAAGATGTCGATCGGTAATGTAGCGATCTGCCAGTTCGGCAGCCACCCGCAGCGCTTTGTCGGTGTATTTGAGGTCGTGATGCTTCTCGAAGTTCGGCTTCAGGCCTTTGAGGATCTGGTAGGTATCCTCGACGCTCGGCTCATTGACATCGATCTTCTGGAAGCGACGCGCCAGCGCGCTGTCTTTCTCGAAGATGCCCCGGAATTCCTGGAACGTGGTGGAACCAATGCAGCGGATCTCACCAGAGCCCAGCATCGGCTTGAGCAGATTCGACGCATCCATGACACCGCCCGACGCCGAGCCCGCGCCGATGATGGTGTGGATTTCGTCGATGAACAGAATGGCGTGCTTTTCTTTCTTGAGTTCCGCCAGCAGACCTTTCAGGCGCTTCTCGAAATCACCCCGGTACTTGGTGCCGGCCAGCAGCGCGCCAAGATCGAGGGAGTAAACCACGGCGTCGGAAATAATATCCGGCACTTGCCCGTCCACAATACGCTTGGCGAGACCCTCGGCGATGGCGGTCTTGCCGACACCGGCCTCACCCACCAGCAGCGGATTGTTCTTGCGGCGGCGCACCAGAATCTGCACCACTCGCTCCACTTCGTGCTCACGGCCGATCAGCGGATCAATGCGGCCCTGGCGCGCCTGCTCGTTCAGGTTGGTCGCGTAACTTTCCAGCGGCCGCGATGAACCACCCTCCTCGGCCGCTTCCTCATGGGAGGCCTGATCGTGACCTTCCTGATCCTCGGCTCCCTGAACACGGGAAATGCCGTGGGAGACAAAATTCACCACGTCGATGCGGGCAATGCTCTGCTTCTTGAGCACGTACACCGCCTGGCTTTCCTGTTCACTGAAGATGGCTACAAGCACGTTGGCGCCAGTCACTTCTTTCTTGCCGGACGACTGCACATGAAACACCGCCCGCTGCAATACCCTCTGAAAACCGAGGGTTGGCTGGGTTTCGCGCTCGCTGTCGCTGCTCGGAATCAATGGGGTTGTGGAATCGACAAATTCGACGAGTTCATCCTGAAGCTGTTTCAGGTCTGCCCCGCAGGCTTTGAGAACGCCCACCGCCGATTCGTTATCCAGCAGGGCCAGCAAAAGATGCTCCACCGTCATGAACTCATGGCGCTTGTCGCGGGCATTTTTGAAGGCCGTATTCAGCGTAATTTCAAGATCTTTGCTCAGCATGGGCCACCCCTGGGTCTATCAGTCCGCACGTTCAATCTCGCAAAGGAGCGGATGCTCGCATTCCGAAGAATACTGGTTCACCTGTGCCGCCTTTGTCTCCGCGATGTCACGGGTATATACCCCACATACGGCTTTTCCTTGCGTATGGACGAGCAGCATCACCTGCGTCGCCTTTTCTTCGTTCATACCGAAGAACTTCATTAACACATCCACCACAAAATCCATGGGGGTGTAATCATCGTTCAGAAGCATCACCCGAAAGCGCGCGGGGCGTTTGAGAGCGGGCTTCTCGGGGGCAACGCTCAGGTCATCCTGGTGTCCCGGATGGCCTGGCTGTTGTTCGTCGTCCCCCTGATTCAATACTAGTAGAGAATTCTGGATAGTCCTCATGATTCTTTACCGGAAATCGGTGCCCTTGCTTGTAAGATGGTTGTGAGTCGTCCGGTTTTCAAGCCAACAGGCTGAACGGACGTGCGCTGGTTATCAATACGCGCATGATAACGCTTCAGCCCCCCCTTCAACCATACATTCCCACAATGACCGCTATTGACTCCCGGTCAATATTGGTCAACAGTACAGGAGCAATGTAAAATAATGTAAATCGGCGTCATGTTATGTATCCGAAAAGGCATCCGTATCAGGTAACCCGGTGTCACCCGTGCAAGGCATAACGCACGGAAATAATGCTAATAACAGTGATTGACAGTGAAAGAACAGGGGAGTTCATCATGCCAAAGGGCAAAGTAAAGTGGTTCAACAATGCCAAGGGTTACGGTTTCATTATCGAGGAGGGTTGCAGTGACGATCTGTTCGCCCACTTCTCTTCGGTTCAAATGGAAGGCTACAAAACCCTCAAGGCCGGTCAAACGGTAACCTTTGACAAGAAGCCCAGTGACAAGGGCGTTCATGCTGTGAATATTGTGCCGGATGAGCAGGTGCAAAAGAGTCCGCAACCTCGCGGGGAGGAATCCCCGGAAAAGAAGTCCGAAGCGGCTGCTGAGAGCAACCGCGACGATACCGACTTCCGGAGTGAACCGCGGGTCGTTAACGCCTGAGTCACGACCGACACACTAGATCGCTGGCCTGACCGAGGCAAAGGGTCACCATGGCCGGGCAACCGGCCACGGTGGTGCCCTGCGGTCACAACAGTCGCACGGACCTGATGGCGAGAGGCCCCGGTCGCCGCACGTGCCGGCAAACCGATTTCCGCTTTTCCTTACCGGTCGCTTCCGCTACGCTCTCGCCATGGCATCCCTCATACTTTTCAACAAGCCCTTTCAGGTGATGAGTCAGTTCACCGACAGCGCCCCCGATGGGCAGGCCAGAGCCACGCTCGCAGACTGGATCAAGGTGCCCGATGTTTACCCGGCCGGCCGCCTTGACTACGACTCAGAGGGCCTGCTTCTGCTTACCGATAACGGCCAGGTGCAGAATCGGATCGCCTCACCCCGGCAGAAAATGCCAAAAACCTATTGGGTTCAGGTTGAAGGTCAATTAACCGACGAAGCCCTGGCGCGCTTGCGTACCGGAGTGGTGCTGAAAGATGGCAAAACAAAGCCGGACAGGGCTGAAGCAATGCCCGAGCCAGACATCTGGCCGCGGCAGCCCCCCATTCGCCACCGGCCATCCGTTCCCACCTCCTGGCTCGAACTTACCATTACCGAGGGCAAGAACCGGCAAGTGCGACGGATGACGGCCGCCGTGGGCTTTCCAACCCTGAGGCTGATACGTTATCGCATCGGCGACTGGAGTCTGGACAACCTGGCACCCGGAGAATTCCGCACGCTGACGATTCACCCGCCGGCGACACCGGCAGGTGCTCGTCGGCACGTCAAAGCGCGTAAGCACAGCAGCGATAACAGACGGAGGCACACCAAATCATGACCTGGACACCCCACGCCACCGTTGCCGTCATCGTAGAGGACGATGATGGCCGGTTCCTGCTGGTCGAGGAAGTCAGCAGTGGGCTTGTGGTTTTCAATCAGCCGGCCGGACACATCGAAGAAGACGAAGCGATTCTGGATGCAGTGCGCCGCGAGACCCTCGAAGAGACCGGCTGGCAGGTGGAGCCCACCCACTTTCTGGGCCTTTATACGTACAAGGCGCCTGCAAACGGCGTAACTTACTACCGCTTCTGCTATTCCGCCAGAGCCGTGAAAAAAGTCTCGGAGCGCCTGGATGACGGCATCATTGCCGCCCACTGGCTCACCGTTGACGAAGTGGGCCGTCTCGGCGAGAAGCTCCGCAGTCCACTGGTGCTGAAATGCATAGAAGATTACCGAAACGGACGCCGCTTCCCACTCGATGTGGTCGTGGACGCTGAGACGTAACGGGCCAACAATGGTAAACTGCGGCGCTCTTTACAGTGGGCAGCACGGTTAGCTATGACACACGTTCCTGAAAACACCCGCGTGATCGTTGGCATGTCCGGCGGCGTCGACTCATCGGTTGCAGCCTGGCTCCTGAAGGACCAGGGCTATCAGGTGGAAGGCCTGTTCATGAAGAACTGGGACGAGGACGACGGCACCGAATACTGCACTGCGATGACCGACCTTGCCGACGCGCAGGCGGTAGCGGAAGCCATTGGCATCCCGCTCCACACGGCCAGCTTTGCCGCCGAGTACTGGGATCGGGTTTTCGAGCACTTCCTGTCGGAATATCGTGCCGGGCGCACCCCCAACCCGGACATCCTCTGTAACAAGGAGGTGAAGTTCCGGGCGTTTCTCGATTACGCGGTCACGCTGGGCGCCGATTTCATTGCCACCGGTCACTACACCCGCCAGCGCCCGCTCAATGATGGCTCCGGCAAGGCCCTGCTGCTGAAAGGACTCGATCCCAACAAGGATCAGAGCTACTTCCTGCACGCAGTCTCCGGCGACCGCATTGCCCGCACCCTGTTCCCCGTGGGTGAACTGGAAAAACCGGAAGTGAGGCGCATCGCCGAAGCACAGGGCTTCGTGACCCACGACAAGAAAGATTCCACCGGTATCTGCTTTATCGGCGAGCGCAAATTCACTGATTTCCTGAAACAGTACCTGCCTGCCCAACCCGGCAACATTGAAACACCGGACGGCCAGATCATCGGGCGTCATCAGGGGCTGATGTACCACACCATCGGACAACGCCAGGGCCTCGGCATTGGCGGCCTGAGCGACTTCGGTGACGAACCCTGGTACGTGGCAGAGAAAGATCTGACCCGCAATGTATTGATCGCGGTTCAGGGCAAGCAACATCCGCTACTGTATTCCCGCGGCCTGATCAGCGGTGAGATTGACTGGGTAGCGGGAGAAGCCCCGGCCACTACCTTCCGCTGCAAGGCCAAAACCCGCTACCGCCAGCCCGATCAGGACTGCGTGGTCACCCTCGGCGACGGCGGTGTCACGGTGGTGTTCGATGACGCCCAGCGGGCGGTCACTCCCGGTCAGTCGGTCGTGTTCTATCAGGAAGACGTCTGCCTCGGCGGCGGCGTCATTGAGCACACCTGGCGTGATGGCGAAGCGCGACCCGAACGGGCCGTGGCCGGCGGAGAAACTGCATGAGCCGATCCCTCTACGATCAGACACTGGCGCTGGCCGGCGTGTTCCAGGCCGCTGCTCAGGTCCAGCAGGTCGCCCACACCGGCCAGTGCGCCGATTCCAGCTTCGAAACGTCCATGCGATCACTGTTTGCAACGAATCCGGACACCACGCTGGATGTTTACGGAGGCGAACTCAAGGATCTGCGTGAGGGCCTTAACACGCTGGCGAACGTCATGAGCCAGCAAAGCAAGCAACAGGACATCGAGGTACTGCGCTACGCCCGCAACCTGATTCACTTAGAGTCCAAGCTCAACCGCGACAAAGACATGATGGCGGTCATCGGTAGCCGCATTGATCAGGCACGCCACACCGCCAGTCATTTCGGTTACCTCCACGGCAATCTGATCGCCAATCTGGCGTCCGTGTACGCCGACACCATCAGCACCTTCCGCATGCGCATTCAGGTGACCGGTGACCCCGCCACGCTGCAGCGGGAAGAGAACGCCGCCAGGGTACGGGCTCTGCTGTTGGCCGGCATCCGTTCCGCGGTGCTGTGGCGCCAGAGCGGTGGACGTCGCTGGCAGCTGATTTTTTC
>JAEPMM010000058.1 GCA_017643965.1 Marinobacter sp. | reverse complement strand
TGTCTTCCTTTTCTGTTTTTTTGATGTGGCCTGCCGGATCACAGCGTCCTGCAGGCCGGGAGACGTACCGTTTCTCCGTTTTTCCTACTGCTCCGGGGTCAGTGACAGGTCAATGGTGTTGCCGGAGCCGGTCAGGAACTGGTTGAGAACGTCGGTCAGCAGCCCACACTTCTCCAGCGGCGGCAGGTCGTATTCTCCGCTGACATCCCCGCCGGTTGCCGGCGAAAAATTGCTGCCTTCCGGCGACGCAAGCTGGATGTTGACCGGTTCGATGGTGCGGCAGTCGGCACCGCCACCCACGCGAATGGGCAAGCCGAACAGCTTCAGCTCCACCTTCGGCACCTTCACATACAGCCGGGAGTTGGCCGTCAGGCTGCCATTGATCAGGGTGCCGGTGGTGGTTTCAGCCTGCTCGAACTCCACGTTGGCATTGGCTTTCAGGCGGCTGAACAACAGCTTGATCTGGAACTGCCCGCTGGTTGGCTCCAGCTCCAGGTCCGCTTCGAACGTGCCGCTCGACAGCTCCAGCACGGTGGCGATGCTGCCGTTCAGCGGCAGCGTGCTGTCCGAGGACCGGATGAAGGTGGAGCCTTCAAGCGCCAGCAACAGCTCCAGCACGTCGCTGGCGCCACTGTCACCACGACCGTTGAGGTTGACGGTGATCTCGGGCTGATCCGGGTCGTCCGAGAGGATGGTCAGAACCGCACTGCGGCTACCTTCGGCCGCTGCCGTAAAGTTCACGGATACCGCACAGCTCTGATCCGGCGCCACCGTGGTGCAATCGTTGGTTTGCTGGAACTCGCTGAGCTCGTCATCGCTCAGGTTGATGCCGGTGATGGTGAGGGATTCGGTGCCGACGTTGGCGATGTCGATCTGCCCGGAAACGGTCTCACCGATCAGTACCGTGCCCAGATCCAGAGCCTCCGGAGTCACCGAGATCTCAGGCACCGGTGCCAGCACGCTGTTGCCGCTGAGACTCACTTCCACCAGTGGGGTGTCGGCGTCGCTGGATTCGATGTTCAGGGTGGCACTCTGCGAACCTTCACCACTGGGCACGTAGGTCACTGTCACATCACAGCTTGCCCCGGGGGCGACGGTGGTGCAGCTGCTGGTCTGCAGGAAGGCGCTGCTGTCGGTGCCCGCGAGCGAAAGGTTGTTGATGCCAAGGGCTGCGTTACCGGTGTTGGCAATGGAAACCGTCTGCTCCTCGGTGAGCCCGGCCTGCACATTGCCAAAGTCGATCTCTTCCCGATTCACGCTGATGCGTGGCGTTTCGACCTCGTCCTCAACCACCTGGATGGCCTGCAGCACGTTGTCCTGACCCGGATTCTGGGTGCAGTCAGACGTGAACTGGCCGATCGGGGCCGGGGCAATGTCGCCATTTGCGGTGCGGGCGGTCATGTCCAGTTGCAGCCCGCCCACGGTAATGAGTGCTTCACCCGCGTCGTCGCTGTTGAACGTGATGGATGGCGATACGCCCTCCGCAGGCACGGTGAATTCACCCGGTACTGAGGGAATCGGTGAAGGGGGAATGGTCAGGGGCACCGTCAGATCGATCTCCCGGCTGGGGGTGACCACCAGCGTCTGGTTGGTGGCAGTGCCCTCAATGGTCTCTGATCCGACCAGCTTGAGTCCGGTGCGGGAATCCTCGTTGACCACCGTCAGTGCCTGGACGGTGAATTCCGGCGTCGGATCGCCCACCGTCTGCTGGCTCGGGATGTCGGCGCTGATTTCAGCGCGGATCGGCTGGTTGCCGATCAGCGGAAAGGGGCAGGTGAATTCCAGTTCGAGGGAGACGGGGGCGGCCATGGCCTGGCCACCGCCCGCCATCAGCGCAGCTGCGGCGATGGCCGGGCCGAGCTTGCGGGCCGTTGTATCAAGCTTCCTGAGTTTCATGAGTTCGTCCTCTGTATGGCTTCAGTCGTTGTTGTTGTGGGTTGCAGACACCACCGATGAGGACTGCTGTATCGGTCTTGCAATGGGTCCCGTGCCCACGCGGCATGAGCCGTGCGGGTGGACTCTATTTGGCCGGGAAGGGGACGGCCGGGTCATTGCTGGCAACGGCGAGGTTTTTGTCCAAAGCGGAAAGCGGGTGTAAAGAATTCTGAATTCGTGACGGCCTTCAAATCGCTGCGGCCATGGCGGTGATGATGGGCCCCGGCTACCGGCGATGACGGCGAACGTCGCCTGGAGTTTTGCCGGTCCAGGCCCGATAGGCCTTGGTAAAGCTGGCCTGATCGCTGAACCCCAGTTTCTCCCCGATGGATTCCAGCGGCACGCTGGTGTCGGAGAGGTACAGCGTTGCGAAATGTTCGCGGATGTCATTTCGCAGCTGCCGGAAGGAGGTACCAGCGGCAGCCAGATGTTGCCGCAGGGAGCGCGGGCTGATGCCGAGGCGGCGGGCGATGTTCTCGGTGGTGCAGGGGCGCCCGGGCTGGCTCATGATCATCTCGCGGACCTGCACCACGGTTTCATCCAGTGTCGCGTCCGGCTGAGGCTCGGGAAAGCGGCTGCGTGCCAGCAGGAACTCCAGGCCGGCATCGTCACCGCGCGCCGGGTATCCGGACAATGGCATGGTGACTTCACTGAATGGCGCGTTGAAGCGGAAGTCGCAGTCGCTTGCCAGCAGGTTCCACTGCTCGGGGCCGCTTTGCGATGGAAAGTCGAAATGAATGCTGAAGTGGCTGCATACCTGGGCGGAAATCCGCTGGATGCTGCCCATGTAGATCTTGGTCAGGCAGGGGCGCAGTTCCCCCAACCCCCAGGTGTCGATCAGGCGGATACGGAAGGTGGAACCGGTGGAGCTGAGCTCCATGTCCATCAGCGGCAATCCCACCCGCAGGTACTGTACAATCATGGCAATCAGGCGGCGCGGGTTTTCCTGGCCCAGAACCGCAAAGCCCAACAGGCCATGGGCGGGCAGGTCCAGCTGCTGACCAAACTGGAAGGGCGCGCGTTCGTCGCCCATCAGCCACTCGGCTTTGCTCAGCAGCTCTGTCACCGCCTTCATGGAAAGGCTGGCATCGGGATTGTCGAGCTGTTCTGCGGTCACACCGGTGTCCTGCAGGATCGCCTGACGCTTGACGCCCTTGCCCTCGAGGAAGCGGACAAAACGGCGCGCGTAGCGTGCAGAAATGATGGGTACTTCAAGCGCAATCGGACTGGAAGTTTCCATGGATCTGTCCCTGAAAAAAGGGCCAGTATAGGAAGGTGCCGGGCACCGGATTCTCGGACTGATCACGGTTTCCGGGTCATGGCCGGATATGACAATGAAACTTTGTTCAGATTATCAGGAGCGTCTTTGATCAAACCGCAAACCTGCCCGGTGTGTGAAACCGGCCTTCTGAAGCCTTTTCAGCAGGTGCAAGGCACGGCGTATCATCGCTGCCCGCAGTGTGAAGCCACGGTGATGGACCCGGCCCACTGGCTCACGGCGCATCAGGAACGTGACGTGTACGACCTGCATGACAACGATCCGCACGATCCGGGTTACCGCCGCTTCCTGTCAAAACTGACCACTCCGCTGCTGGAGCGTCTTGAGGCGGGCGCGCAGGGGCTGGATTTTGGCTGTGGCCCCGGCCCGGCGCTGGCGGTGATGCTCGAACAGGCCGGGATGAAGATGAGCCTCTACGACCCGTTCTTCCATGCTGATGCGTCGGCGCTGAACCACACCTACGATTTCGTGACCTGCACCGAAGTGGTGGAGCACCTGCATCAGCCGGCGAAGGTGTTTCGCCAACTGGATTCGCTGGTGAGGCCCGGTGGTTGGCTGGCCGTGATGACCTGTTTCCAGACCGATGACCGGCAGTTTGCCAACTGGCACTATCGCCGGGACCCCACCCACGTGGTGTTTTACCGGGAGGCGACTCTGGCATGGCTGGCGCAGGTGCATGGGTGGCACCTTGAGTTGCCGGCGAAGGATGTTGCCCTGTTCCGCAAAGCCTGACCACTCAGGGAGAGGCCGGGCACAGGATGACCGGGCATTGGGTGTTGCCGGCGCTCGATGTGGCCGCGTTGTCGCCGGCGGCGGGCTGAAATCGGTCCGGGGCCAGCTGTGCGGCACAATCGGCCGCCTGGTCGGCCTGGCTGGGGCAGCCGGCCTTGCCGAGGGCCTGGGATAGATTGTGCCAGCCGGGTGCGAGTGTGGGGAAACCTTCCGTCATGCGCAGAAAATGCCCCATGGCCTGGCGCCAGTCCGAGCGGGCGTAGGCAATGTTGCCCTGGCCCATAATGGCGGCGGGCTGCTCGGGCCACTCAGCCTCGGCGGTCTGGTAGGCGGTCATTGCAGCCATCGTGCGCCCGGTGGTTTCCAGGTCGTTGGCCGCCATCAGGTAGGCAATCGGCTCTGCGGTTGCCGGCAACTGGTCCGGTGTCATCATCACGGATGCCCAGTTGTCGGCACGGTTCCAGGTGGCAGTGAACACCTCCAGGCTTTCGGCGTGTTGTTCCCGGGTATCGGTGTGCAGGATGATGTTGCGCTCGTCCCGGTCAAAGCCGATCACCACCGCAAAATGCCACTGCGGCCACCAGCTCAGCCCCAGATTCTGCATCACCAGCACCGGGTTACCGGAGGCGACTTCCGATAACAGGGTGGCCAGGCTGCCATCAAGCTCGTACACCAATACACCATGGCTTCGGGCTCCCGCGACCAGCTCGACCCTCAGGCTGCCTTCACGTTCGGGCAGGTAGACCAGCTCTTTGAGAACGTCCGGGTCGGTATTGAAGCCGCGAGTGTTCAGCATCATGGCCAGCGAGGCCGGTCCGCACTGATATTTTTCCTGGGGATAGAAGGGTACGGAGTCGAGCACCCATCGTTGCTGAAGATTGGCCTGGCTGTCGCCGGCGGGTTGCTCCGGCCATTGGGGGCGGCTGGCGCATCCGGCCAGAACCGCCACCAGCACAAGGCTGATGGCGGTTCTGGCGAGGGTTGAGGCGAGTGGCGCGTTCACTGGATACCGTCGGTCAGGATAGCGGCAGGCTCAGCGAATGCAGTTGATGAAGGAGAAGATGTTGGTCGCACACAGCATGTCCGTGATGATGAACACCAACAGGAAGAGCACGATAATGCCCACCACGCCTTCACCGACTTCAGCCTGGGCGAGCTGTTGCTCGAATTCGGCCAGCTCGGCCGGTGTCAGGTTCTGGATACGCTCTTCCACCACATCCTGGCTGACGCCCATATCGGCCAGTTTGTCTTTGACCTCTTGCTGCTCAAGCATGTTGAGGAGCGATTCGCGGTCAATGTCGGCCCGTTGTTCCGTCAGCAGCTCGCCGGTTCCGATCACATCGGCGGTTGCGGCGGATGACCAGACCGTGGTCATGGCCATCAGGATGGCCAGAAAGAACGACACATGTCTCAGGTTTTTGCGAATTGTCTGCATCCCTAACTCCTGTTCTTTTTAGTAATTGACCGTCATTCACGATAGAGCAGTTGGTTTCCCCATGGCAACCGGCAGAGGGGGCAGGCCGGTTGCACATCCAGCCTGCGCTCAGGCCAGTTAAGGATTGCAGAGCGGGTTACCATTTTTTCAGCAAGCTCCGGAAAAGCCTCCCGAATCACGTTCGCGGCAAAATCCGCCATGAAAGCGGATTTTAGCGTCGCTCTCGCTTTCTGTGTGCCCGGTTCCTGGTAAGGGGCGGAAGATAACAGCAGGAATCCGTCTCCCGGAATGCGACCGCTGTCCATGTTGGCGCGAATGATCCCGGCGGCCTGACGGATCGGATGGGAAAGATCCGGGCTGTAGGGGCCGATAATCAGCGCCACATTGGGCACGTGCAGAAAATCGAAGCCCCGGCCAATGCAGATCACCCATTCCCGGTGCTCGATGTTGAGTTCGCGATTGGTGGTGCGGACCTCGGCAATGTGGCGCACATTGCCTCTGACCAGCGGAAGCAGGTCCCGTCGCACCGGGCCCGGCATGTCCGGAAACAACGCGGCCAGGCGGGAGGGCAACTCGTCGATGGCTGACACCGGCACCGAGGCGAGGTCCAGCGTCTGCTGGTCACGGCCATGGAGGATCAGAGCGTCATCATCGGTTTCAAAGCCGCACACCAGTGGGTAAACGGTCTGGTGGCCGCGGCCGAACAGTGTCTCCAGCTGAGACCGGATATGGTAGGCGTGGGCCTGCGCTGCCTCACGATTGCAGTCAAATCCGGCGCAGCCCCGTTCCCGCGCACCTTTGGAAAAATGGTAGGTGATAATGACCAATACCCGGCGACCGGCACCGACGGCCTCCTGCACGGTGTCGGCCAGCATATCGCCGAGATAGGGCCAGCCCAGTTCGAAAATGCCGCCCAGATTGCGGAAGGGGTGGATAATGCCCAGAGGCGTCTGGGTGACATAGGGCAGATGGATGCGGCCGTCCATGCACTTCATCGCAATGATCAGGGTGTTGTGTTCTGCCAGATAGCGCTGGCGGGCCAGATGGTTGTCCGCGCTGCAGAAACTGGCGGAATGACTGCGACTTAGGTCCATCAGCCAATCAATGCGCTCGCTGATCGGGCGCGAGTGAACCGGGGTTGTCATTGTCAAGCACCTCTCCTGCCTATCAGAACGTGGACAGCCCGGTGGCCTCCATCAGCCGATAGCGCCAATACCTGAGTCTGGACCCGTCTGCCCAGATTTCATAGGGCTGGCTCATCACCGGCGTGGAACCCGGGCCCTGCTGCCAGTGCCTCTCGAAAAATCCGACGGCTTGGGCGGCAACAGCAGACGACGCCGACAGTCGCAGGTGGACATTGGTCTCCAGGTTGAAATCATCCAGATTGCGCCGGGTCAGGTTTGCCGAGCCCAGCAGGATTTCCGCGTTGCCGCTGCTGTCACGGGTTATCAGCAGCTTACTGTGGCATTGTTCGCCGCGGGTATTGCACCAACGCACAGGTAGCCCGGCGCCAGCCAGTTCCGCCGCCACCTGACGGTTGGGAATGCCGTTCTTTTCGTGGCCAAAGGCGTCGTTATTGGCGTCCAGGAGTATGCGCACGCGGGCGTTGCGCTGATGCGCTTCAATCAGTGCCTGAACGACCTGGCGATGGGACAGATAGAACACCGCCAGGTCCACGCGATCGCCGGCGCCAGCGGACGCAATCATGCCCAGCGCGCTGGACAGTATGGCGGATTCGGTGACCACCTGAACGGAGTCGTCCCCGGCCGGCGCGGGCGCGCTGCCAGCCCCGGCGCGAATGTCAGCGATGAAGCGAGCGATCAGGGCGGTGTCGATGCCCGACATCTCCAGCACGGCTCGTTCGCTGGCCAGCAAATCCGCAACGGCGGGCCCGGTAAAGCTGAGGCCGATGTTGCTGTGGCGGCTGCTGCCGTCATGGGGGTTGGCGGACGTCACCAGCGCCCGCATCGCGTCACCGTCATCCGTGACCATCAGTTTGCGGTGGTTGGCCTTGAAGTTGGGGAGGGCAAGGTAGCTCCGCAGAGTGACCGGCTGGCCTTGCAGGGCATTGGGGAGCCAGCCCCCATCCGCCGAATTGCCGAGCCACTGGCAGCACACCCGCCACAACCCTGACCACGCGGGATTGCTGTCCCTGAGCCTGGCCAGGTTTGTTTCCACCACGGTAATGCCGGCCTCGCTGAGCGCTTCGAACCAGGGCGAGCGGGTGCCGCCATAAAAGGTATTGATGGGATCGGAGATCACCACAATGTGGATGTCCGGTAGCGCTTGCTTGCGCTGGATCAGGGCATCGGTCAACTGGCGGGCGAGGGGGCGGTAGCCGGAAGCCCCCTCGGGCTTGCTGTCGTTGAACAGGAACATATCGACCAGGATAAAGCGCTCGGCATGGGCAATCTGGCGCAGAACTTCATCAAAAATGGTGTGCTCCAGCCGGCTGCTGCCATCGGCCTGATGCACTGTGACATCGGTCAGCAGTGTCGGGTTGACCAGCGGCGCCAGAGACCCGCGGTAACCGATACCATCCGGGAGGGGTTTGAGGGTGTGGTACAGGCCGGTTCCGGCGATCAGCAATAACAACGCGGCAATCACGAACTTCACTGTCATGGGCAAGCTTCCTGACTCCTGAGTCAACACCCCGAAGACTATACTGCACACGGCCCGTGTCCGTCTTTGTCCGTTGTGTTTGCACGGCCCCGAATGCGTGATGGCAGTCCCAGGTAAACAAACTCTTACAAAAAACTGCCCCTGTGCCCCTATCGCCGGAGCAGAGGTGTTTCTAAACTTGGCAGATCAATCAGTTACGATAACAACGCCTGTGAATGTGATCGCTTACCTGGGTTCCCGCTGTTTCAGCCTCCGTGTGCTGGTGGTTCTGCTGGCGCTGGCATGGGCCGTGGCGGGCGATCTGTTGCCAATTTTGACCTGGATGGACCGCCTGCTGTTCGGTTTGCTGGGCAGCTCCCCTGCCGCCGATCCCACCCTGCTGCCGGGCAACTCCCCGGCTGAATTTCAGGCCGCCCTGGCCGGTCGCGGGCTGCTGGAACCCCAGTGGTCGGCCCTGGTGATACGTGGCGGTTTGATGGCAGTAGCGCTGTATCTGGTGCTGGCGGTTCCGGTGATGGGGGCGGCGGTGGCGCTACCGGTCACGTTGTTAATCGCCGGTTTGCTGGTGGTGGTGCAGGCCGCGTTCATGTTTTACCGCAGTGCGTGGATCCCTCTGGGGGAGCTGGTCATGCTGTTGCTCGGCGGGTACCTGGTCATGTTGTTCTGGCTTCAGCCCCATCGCGAGTTGAGGGCCCTGACGGACAACGTGCAGGCCGCGCGGATCCGGCTCGGGACTCTCCTTTTGCAGCAGGGCAACACCGATGAGGCGCTGGTGGCACTGAGTGATTGTCCGGTCTCGCCAGAGCGGCTGGAGTTGCAGTACGAGATTGCCCTGCAGCAGGAACGCAAGCGCCATTATGAAAAGGCCGCCGCGTCATACCGCGATATCCTGCAGCAGCGGAAGTCGTTCCGGGATGTGCGTGAGCGACTGATGGCGCTGGATAACCTGAATGGCGGTAACAGTGGGTTCACCCCCGGAGCGTTCGACAGTACCCGGACGCTGGTGATGCCTGAAAGCGCCGTCAGCCGGCCGACCCTGGGCCGCTACGAAGTGGAGCAGGAGCTGGGCCGGGGTGCCATGGGCGTGGTGTATCTCGGCAAGGATCCACGCATTGCCCGCACAGTGGCGATCAAGACGCTTAGCTATCAGGCGTTCGAGGAGACCGAACTGGCGGATCTCAAGGCCCGCTTTTTTCGCGAGGCGGAGGCCGCCGGCCGCCTGAATCACCCCGCCATCGTGACGGTGTATGACGTGGGTGAGGAGGCGGACCTCGCGTATATTGCCATGGATTATGCCCGCGGGCGCCCCCTGAGTGATTTCGGCCGCGCCGGGCGATTGCTGCCGCTGGCAACCGTGCTGGAGATTGTTGCCCGGGTGGCGGATGCGCTGGAGTACGCCCACGGCCAGAAAATCGTTCATCGCGACATCAAGCCGGGCAACATCATTTATGACCCGGATACCGGTGAGGTAAACATCACCGACTTCGGTATCGCAAAAATTACTGACGACTCCCGTACCCGCACCGGCAGCGTGATGGGCAGCCCGCTGTACATGTCACCGGAACAGCTGAAGGGGCAGAAAGTGACGGGGGCGTCCGATATCTACAGTCTCGGCGTGACGCTGTATCGACTGGTCAGCGGGGAGACGCCCTACCAGGGCGATACCCTGGCCAATCTGACCTATCAGATCCTGAACAAGCGCCCGCGCAGCGTTCGCGAGTTCAATCCGGATCTGCCCAACGGCGTGGTGCGCCTGATCAACAAAGCGATTCAGCGGGAGCCGGATAAACGATTCGCCACGGCCGGTATGATGGCGGAAGCCGTGCGAAGGCTGGCACAGCGCGAAGTGCGGGAGGGTGTATCCTGATGCGCTATGACATTTCCGGCCTGACCGATGTCGGGGCCGTGCGCAGCTCCAACCAGGACGTAGTGGCCTGGCGCCTGAGTGACAACGGTCGTCAGGCGCTGATGCTGGTTGCCGACGGGATGGGAGGGTATCAGGGCGGGGAGATTGCCAGCAGACTGGCGGTGGAGGCCGTGCTGGAAGATATGGCATCGCGTCTCGAGGATTCCACCTGGTGCTACGCCGATGTTGAAGTGGTCCGGGCCACCCTGCGGGACTGTGTTAAAGAGGCCAACGATCATATCATCGCCGGCCGGCACGGGGATCCCGAGCTCGAGAAGATGGGCACAACCCTGGTGGTGGCCTGGGTGATAGACGGCTGCGCACACATCGCGCACGTGGGTGATTCACGATGCTATTTGCTGCGCAACGAGGCGGTGGTGTGTCTGACCCGTGATGACACCGTGGTCCAGAACATGCTCGACGATGGCAGCATCACGCCGGGCGATGTCCCCAACGTGCCCTTTCGCAATGTACTCACCAAGGCCCTGGGTGCCGGGCCGTCACCGGAGGCCAGTTATCACCCGATTCCTCTGGGCCCTGGCGATCGCTTGCTGTTGTGTACGGACGGTCTGACCAATGCGCTGCCGGAAGCGGAATGGCCGCCGATTATTGAGAGCAATGAATGCATGGAAAGTGCCGCTGAGGCGCTGATCAATGCCAGCCTGGAGCGTCAGGCCGCGGATAATGTGTCCGTGGTTCTGATGACGGTATTCTGATGACCCGATTTAGCCGAGGAGCCTGATATGGCGTCGCTTTCACAACTGGTTGATAACGTTGTGGTCAATACATTCGAACTGGACCGACCGGAGCTCCGTATCGGCCGCAAGGCGGATAACGATATCCGCATTGATGAAATCTCTGTCAGCGGTCATCACGCGGTGATTGAGGCGGTTCCCAACGCCTACCTGGAAGGAACGGTGGATTACTACATCACCGACCGGGACAGCACCAACGGCACCTTCGTCAACGAGATCCGGATCAACAGCCGTCAGAGGCTGAACAGTCAGGACATGGTCCGGGTCGGCTGGAACGAATTCCGTTTCGTGGACGAGGATGAAAACGCGCTCGAGAAAACCGCTTACATCCTCGATTAAGTCTCAGCCCTGGCGGACCAGCTCGGCAAAGCGTCCGAGCAGGCTGCTCGCCTCCGCTGCCGCGGCTACTGCTGCCCGCAGGGCTCGGGGATCCAGCTGCTCTTTCTCCAGATCCGGCGCCTGAACGTCCAGATAAGCGGCCATCACCTCATCGGTGAATTCGGGATGGAACTGCACCCCCCAGGCGCAGGGGCCAACGCGGTACGCCTGATGCGGCTCGAAGCTGTTGCGGGCAAGCAGCACCGCGGTTTCCGGCAGTGACAGAACCGATTGGCGATGGGTGAGCTGGGCGTTGAAGCGCTCGGGCAGATGCCTGAACAGCGGGTCGGTTTCCGCAGCCTCCAGCCGCTCCACCTGATAGGTGCCGCTTTCCCGCCCCCTGGGGTGATAGCCGACTTCGCCGCCCAGTGCGTGAGCCAACAATTGGTGCCCGTAACAGACACCCAGCAGCGGAACCTTCTGGTCGACTGCCTGGGCCAGCCAGGTTCCGGTCAGTTCACTCCAGGTTTCCCGGTCGGTGACCATCGCGGGCGACCCCGTCACCACAATGCCATCCCACTGTTCCGGATGCCCCGGCGACTCGCCAGCAGCCACGTTGACCACCGAAATATCCAGCCCCCCGCCCAGGCCGCGGACAAACCAGCGATCGAAGTCGCCGAATCGCGCCTTGAGGGACGGGTAGGTGGAGCCGGTCTTCAGAATAACCAGTTTTGGCGTTCGGGCGGTTTCGGGGGTACGGCTCATGGTGGCGCTCCTCGGGTGTCACACAAAGTCACAATCATACTGGACAACCCGCCTGAAACGCATCGGTGGCCCCGAAAATTCTTGTCTTTAAGTGCCATGGGTAAACGAAGTGAAAGTGCTGAGTTGCATAGAAGTAAGCCTTTGTAATTTGTTGTAGTTCCGCTGAAGTGCTCACATTTCTTGCCGTAAAGACACCGTACCATTTGCCTACAAATTGACGCGGATTACGGTGTACTCTGCCCATTACCTTGACGCTTCCGGTTTTGACTCTCTCTGCGCTGCTGCTC
>JAEPMM010000280.1 GCA_017643965.1 Marinobacter sp. | reverse complement strand
GCGGCAGCGGCCTGCAGTTGCAGTCCAGTGACGGCGGCTACGCCGTTATCCGTTACGGGATTGAACAGCGGCAATGCGCGCCCTGGTTTCTGCAAAAAGAGGGCGATCGCTGGCGACTGGATTTGGCAGTGCAGCAGCAGGCCATCGGCTTCGGTCGTAGCAACGCCTGGCATCTGAATTCGCGGGTGATTCACCGTTACCAGTTTGCGTTCATGGACTGGCGAATGGACGGCAACGGTTACCCTCAGGCAGAGGTGACCCTGCGCTGGGGTCTGACCACAACCACCACCCACCAGGGTCTGTTTGTGACCGCGGTGCAGCCGGGTTCCGCGGCGGAGCAATTCGGTTTCCATTGGGGCGACCGGGTGGTGACCTGGAACGGCGAGCCGGTGCGGGATCACCGCCACGCCCTGCAGCTGATGCAGCAGGCTGAGGCCGGTGCGCATCAGGCGGTTGTCATTGAACGCAGGGATGGTAAAAGCACATTAGAAGGGCCTGCCCCGGCACCGCCGGCGGGTTAGGCCGGATCACACAGCAATTCACCCAATCTGACCAGACAGGACTCATTATGGCCGATAACACCTACACCCCACCGAAAGTCTGGAAATGGGACGCCGCCAGTGGCGGGGCCTTTGCCAATATCAATCGCCCCATCGCCGGGCCTACCCACGACCAGGAGCTGCCGGTTGGCAAGCATCCGTTGCAGCTGTATTCCCTGGCCACGCCCAACGGGGTGAAGGTCACGGTGATGCTGGAGGAGCTGCTGGAGCTGGGTTTTGAAGGCGCCGAATACGATGCCTACCTGGTACGTATCACCGAAGGCGACCAGTTCGGCAGTGGCTTTGTGGGGGTGAACCCGAACTCCAAGATTCCGGCGATGATGGACCACAGCACCAACCCGCCGATCCGGTTGTTCGAGTCCGGCTCGATTCTGCTGTATCTGGCCGAGAAATTCGGCGCCTTTCTGCCCAAGGATCCGGCCGGCCGTGCCGAGTGCCTGAACTGGCTGTTCTGGCAGATGGGCAGCGCGCCAATGCTGGGAGGCGGGTTTGGCCACTTCTACGCCTACGCGCCGGAGAAGTACGAATACCCCATCAACCGCTACACCATGGAAGTGAAGCGCCAGCTGGATGTGCTGGATCGTCAGCTGGCGGACCGCCCGTACATTGCCGGTGATGAATACACCATTGCCGATATGGCGATCTGGCCCTGGTACGGTGCGCTGGTCAAGAACAAGGTCTACGAAGCGGCCGAGTTCCTGGAAGCCCACACCTACACCAACGTGATCCGCTGGACCGACGAGCTGGCCAAGCGCCCGGCCGTGCAGCGGGGCCGCATGGTCAACCGGGCGTGGGGCGAGCCGTCAAGCCAGCTGCATGAGCGGCACGACGCCAGCGATTTCGAGCTGCGCACTCAGGACAAGCTGGACCCGGAGAATTCCACCTCGTAATCCTTCAGCCGGAACGCGTTCAGGCGGCGCTTGAGGGTGTTCAGTGACCAGGGCCAGGCGGCGAAGTTACGGCCGTTCTGGTCCAGGTAGTAGCTGCTGCAGCCGCCGGCATTGAACACGGTGGTCTGCAGGTTTTTCTGCACCCGCTCGTTATGCTGCTTCAGTACCGACGGCTTGACCGTCAGCCGGCTGATGCCCTTGTCGCGGATTTTCCACAGGCCGTCGATGATGTAGTCGAGCTGCGCCTCCGCCAGGCGGATAAACGAGTCGTACACCAGCACGTTGGGCCCCAGAATCAGGAACGCGTTCGGCGAGTTCGCCAGCGTGGTGCCCAGATAGGCCTCCGGCGAGCTGTCTTTCCACAGGTCTGCCCAGCGTTCACCGTTGGCGTTGAACACCTTGTTGCCAATGGGCGGGTGCGACACGTCAAAGCCGGTGCCCCAGATGATCACATCCACTTCCCGCCGTTCGCCATTGGCGGCGATCACCGTGTTGCCTTCCACCTTCACCAGCCCGCTGGGAATCAGTGTGGTGTTGTCTGCCTGCAGCGCGTCGTAATAGTCGTTGGCGAACAGCAGGCGTTTACAGCCGATGTCGTAGTTCGGGGTCACCGCCTTGCGCAGTTGCGGGTCGCGAATCTGCAGTTTCAACAGCTGTCTGGCGGCCACGTTGACCGGCTTGAGAAACGTCGGGTTGCGCAGGCCGAAATTGATCACGTTCAGTGAGCTGGCGACGGCCTTGCGCCAGGTACTCTGGATCACCGGGAAGCGCTCGATGGCCTGTTTGCCGCTGTCACCCAGTGCCAGGTCAGGCTTCGGCAGCACCCACGGGGCCGTGCGCTGAAACACGTGCAGCTCGCCGGCCAGGGGCTGGATACGCGGCACGAACTGGATCGCCGAGGCGCCGGTGCCGATGACGGCAATGCGCTTGCCGGTCAGATCGTAGTCGTGGTTCCAGCGTGCGGAATGGAACATCTCGCCGGTGAATGAGTCGAGGCCCGGAATCGGCGGGATCTTCGATTCGGTGATCGGGCCGGTGGCGAACACCACGGTGCGGGAGAGGTACTGACCGCTGCTGGTATCCAGCCGCCACAGGTGGGCGTCGTTATCCCAGGCGGCGCGGTTGAGCTCGTTGTTGAACTCGATCAGCGGGGTGATGCCGAACTGGTCGCTGACGGTCTCCAGGTAATCCAGAATCTCCGGCTGCTTGGCAAACAGGTTGCTCCAGCGGCTGCTGGGGGCAAAGGAGTAGGAGTACAGCGAGGAGGGCACGTCACAACCGCAGCCGGGGTAGGTGTTCTCCCGCCAGGTGCCGCCCACGCGGCTGGCCTTCTCGATGATCTTGAAGTTGTGGTAGCCGGTTTTCTTCAGCTTGATGGCGGTGGCCAGGCCGGAAATGCCGGCGCCGACAATAAACGTATCGTAGATGGTGTCCGCGCCGGCGGCGCGGGTGTTCGACGTTGTCATGGATGGTGACCGTTGTTGAGTGCCGTGGTTTGGAAGCGTGGCCGGAGCGGGTTACGCCCGCACCGGCGGAACGATTTCTTTGAGCAGGTAAGGCGCCAGCAGACCGGTCTCGGGGTTGAGCAGCCGTTCTTTGTAATAGGCCAGGTGCTCCGAGGTGTCGTGGTCGTTGGGGTGGAAATCCGGCCGCAGGTAATCGAACACGTGGCCCAGGGTGCTGCCATACACGCCGTCGCCGCGGCCGACAATCAGGCCCAGGCTGCGCCTGGCGTCTTTCCAGAAGCGCCGGCTGATGAGGTTGCGGGGGCGGCGGATGAACGGGATCAGTACGCCGCCGAGCGGAACCAGGAACCAGATGGTGATCAGCGCCAGCACCAACCCGCTGACACGCAACGGGTAGTTGCCGGACAGCTGCTGGAACACATCGTAGGCAATGTCTTTGTGCTCGGCCTCTTCCATCATGTGCCACATCCACAGCCCGCGCTGCTTTTCATCCTCGCTGTGAAAGAAGTTTTCCTCGTGCTTCATCATGAATTCCGCCAGCACGGCGGTGAAGTGCTCGATGCCGGCCATCAGCGAAAGCTGCAACGGTTGCGGAAAGCGTCGGAAGCCGTAGTTGAACACGTTGCGGGCCAGAAAACGGTAGAACGTGACCGGGAAGCGGTGCTCCTTCAATACCTCGTTCCACTCCTCGTGCACTTTGGAGTGCAGCGCTTCCTGTCCGATCAGCGAGGTGACCCGTTGCTTGAGCACCGGATCGGTGAGGAAATCCCGGTGGTAGCGGGCGGTCTCGATCACCAGGTCCTCGCCGTAGGTGAGAAAGATCGACAAGGCTTCAAAGTAGGCGGACGCCAGTTCCGTGTTCACGTAAAAATTGGGGTCGGCATCCTTGGCGTCGAAATCGAATTTCATGTGCCGGATGGGGACGTCGGCCTTGCGGGTTGGTGCCGGAGTGGCCGCGAATTCGAGTGTCTCTGCGGTGGCGGTGCTCATGGTGTTTTCCTCGGGTGCCGGGGTCACAGGTGCAAGCCCGGCTTAAAAATGTGTGAGGTTAAGAGTAAGGCGACGGATTGTTCGGGTTCAATTCGGAACCCGCATACCCGCAAGGCGCGGCGTTGGCGGTCGGTCACTGCCTTGCATCGGCCGGATGACGCCGTAAATCGAATGCTTGTTCGGATTATGGATCGCCTTCCTGCCCCGGTTGGGGATCGTTACCCGCCAGAAGGAGGTGTTTTCGGCATTTGTGACTATGCTTTGCACAGGACCCTGCGTTGAATGCGGGGCGGTGATGAATCGGCAACACGAGCCGGAAAGACCACCGGCAAACCAACCTTAAATACGGAGGACCTTGTGACGGAACGGAAAGGGATCACCGTGTTTTACGATGACCGGGTTCTGAAGCATTTCCCGGATGTGAACTCGGCGTTTTTACCGGGGCGCCTGGACAAGCGCGTACGCACCATCCTGTCGGGCCTCAACGTGCAGTGGAAATACCCGGAACACCCGGGCCGTATCGAGGCCATCATGAACCTGCTTGAGCAGGAACCCATTGCCGGGCTGGCCTTTGCGCCCGGGCAGGCGGCCACGCGGGAGCAACTGGCCCGTGTGCACACCATGTCGTTCCTCGACGATATCTTTTCGCTGCGGGATGAGAGCGCCTGGCTGGATGTGGACACCACGGCGGTGTCGCCCGGCAGTGTGGAGGCGGCAGAGGTGGCCGCCGGTACCGCCATTGCTGCGGTGGAAGCGGTGATGGCCGGCGACACGGAAAGCGCCTTCGCGGTGGTTCGCCCGCCGGGTCATCACGCCGAACCGGCCCGCGCCCGGGGCTTCTGCCTGTTCAATAACGTGGCGGTGGCCGCCGCCCACGCGCAGGCCGCGCTGGGGTGTGAACGGGTGATGATCCTCGACTGGGACGTGCACCACGGCAACGGCACCCAGGACATCTTCTGGGC
>JAEPMM010000276.1 GCA_017643965.1 Marinobacter sp. | reverse complement strand
GCCGGTCTTGTCGGAACAGATCACCGACACCGCACCCAGGGTTTCGATCACCGGCATCCGCCGCACTACCGCATGACGGCTGGCCATGCGCCGCACGCCGATGGCAAGGGTGATGGTGAGTATCGCTGGCAAGCCTTCGGGAATCGCCGCCACCGTCAGCCCCACCACGGCCATGAACAGTTCCGCCATGGGCAACCCACTGAAAGCCAGACCGCCGGCGAAAATGCCCAACCCGGTGACCACGATCAGTATCGACAGGTAACGGGCAAACCGGTCGATCTGTTCCAGTAACGGCGTTTTCAGAGTGGCGGTGTCTTGCAGCAGGCCCGAAATGCGGCCGATCTCAGTCTCTGCCCCGGTTCGAACCACCAGCCCCCGGGCCGTTCCGGTGGCCACCATGGTGCCGGCGAACGCCATGCCGTACTGATCGCCGAGAACCGCATCGGCAGCCACCGGGTCGTCCGTCTTGTCCACCGGTTCGGATTCGCCGGTGAGAATGGCCTCGTCGATCTTCAGGTGATGACAGCGTTCCAGACGCAGGTCTGCGGGCACCCGGTCCCCCGACTCCAGCAACACCGTGTCTCCGGGCACCAGTTCCGCGGCATCAATGCGATGCTGGCCGTCCTCCCGCAGCACCAGCGCTTTCGGCGCCAGCATGTGCCGAATGGCCGCCAGCGCCTGCTCGGCGCGCCCCTCCTGGATGAATCCGACCAGTGCCTGGATCACCACCACCGCCAGGATCACCACGGTATCCACCCAGTGCCCGAGGATGGCGGTGATGGTCGCGGCGGTGACCAGTACGTAGATCAGGAAATTACGGAGTTGCCGGCCCAACCGCGCCAGAGGACCCCGTCGGGCGGCCTCCGGCAGGCGGTTATGGCCCCAGCGGGCCAAACGCGCAGACGCCTCGGCTTGCGGCAAGGGTGCCGCCGCCTGCAGCGCCTGTCGCGCTTCCGTGGCGGTCAGGGTGTGCCAGGCACGGCCTGACTCCGGGGTTGGCGACCCAACGGGTCGTTCGGCGGGTGTTGAGGATGGCATGAACCGGCTCCCTGGCGCTTTCCTCCTCCTATTGAAACCCGGCCGGGACACCGGCCGGGTTGCTACAGGTCAAGAACTGCGTCGATGAGGCCGGTCAGTTGACGAATACGGGGCCGAAACCCATGTTCCACAGCAGCACCGAGCCCACCCGGGTGGAGACCAGGATCACCAGCGCCACCGTCAGCAGGGCACCGCCGTACATTACCGCGCGGTCCTTCTCGATGCCCATGACGATGGGCAGGCCATCAAACATCAGCCAGGCGCCGTAACAGGCGGCCACCAGAAAGACGATGGCGTTGAACCAGGGCACCGGGTACAGCAGCGCGAAGCCCGCGAGGAACAGTGGCGTGCAGGAGTAGGACGCCAGCGCAATGCCGTTGGACGGCACCTGTTCTTCCGCCGCGCCGTAGGTTCTTGCCATCCAGTTGATGGCGTAGCCCAGGGCAAAGACGCCGATCAGCATGGCCAGGTAGGTCAGCACGCTGAGCTGCATGGCGCTGATTTCTGTCATCTTGATGAGTCGGTCGTTGCCGACCGTCCAACCGAAATGCGCGGTGGAAATGTACGCACAGATCGGAGCAATGGCTGCCAGAACCAGTACGTAAGCCACATAAAGACGGCGAGGGGGCGCGTGTTCTCTGCGAATGGACGCCCATTCTTCATCAGGATGAGTAAACAGACCGAATGCATGTGACAGGAGCATTGCCGCTCTCCTTTTTATCGTTATTGACCCTTGTTGATTACGCTTCTACCTGAAAGCTAGATCAGAACGGCAAAAAGCTCCAGTCACACCGATCAATTGCGCGGGTCGGTATCGGCCACCCAGGGCCGCTGCTGATGGCGGTCACGGAATGACAGCAAACTCTCGACACCCTCGAATCTCACCAGGCTCCGGAAATCGAGCCAGTCCACCAGGCAGTAAAGACACATTGCCGGGTAGTTCCAGTCCTCGAAGGTGCCCTCGTCGACCAGAGCCGCTAGGGTGCGCAGCGTGGTCATGATGCGCTCCCGCTGCAGATTGAAAAACATGACATCGCCGCCGGTGTCGAGGCCGGATCGTTCCGACAACAATAGGGTGACCGCGGAATCGTTGGCTGCATCGATCAGGGTGAGCTGGTTCTGCTGGTTCCAGGTCAGCGGATCACGGCCCTGCTTGGCGCTGATGTAGCGCGCAATGATCCGCGAGTCATAAATATCCTGGCCGTCGTCCTCCAGCATGGGGATTTTCAGAGCCGGATTGTTGCGACGCAATTCGTCCCGGCCCTCACCGTAGATATCCAGGTTGATGAATTCGTAGGGTTCTTCATCCAGCAGAATGCGGATGCGGCGAACATAAGGCGACGTCGTCGAACCAATCAGTTTCATGTGCTCTCCAGTGATCAACGGATTATTATCAAAACAGGCTGTCCGGATCGGTGTAGGCATACCCGGTCGCCTCTGCCACCTCCCTGTAGGTCATCTTCCCTCGACAGACATTCAGACCCCGACGCAGATGAGCGTCGGACTTCAGCGCACTGACCACGCCCTGATTGGCCAGCGCCATAATGAACGGCAGGGTAGCATTGTTCAGCGCCAGCGTGGACGTGCGGGCAACCGCGCCAGGCATATTGGCCACGCAGTAATGTACCACGCCATCCACAATGAACGTGGGTGCATCGTGGGTCGTCGCCTTCGAGGTTTCCGTGCAGCCGCCCTGATCAATGGCCACATCCACAATCACACTGCCCTCCGACATCCGCGATACCATGTCGCGGCTGACCAGTTTCGGCGCCGAGGCCCCCGGAATCAGCACACCACCAATGACCAGATCGGCCTCGATCACCGAGCTTTCCAGGGTGTCTGCGGTGGAAAACAGCGTGCTGATGCGGTTGCCATAGCGCTGGTCGAGCTGTCTCAGCACGTCCATACTGCGGTCCAGCACCGTGACCTGGGCGCCCAGCCCGACCGCCATCGCAACCGCGTTCTGGCCCACCACGCCACCGCCGATGACCGTCACGCGGGCGGGGGCAACGCCGGGCACCCCCCCGAGCAACACGCCTCGCCCCCCCATGTTCTTTTCCAGGCAATGGGCCCCGGCCTGAATCGCCATACGCCCGGCCACTTCCGACATGGGCGCCAGCAGCGGTAGCCGACCGTGGGGATCAGTGACTGTCTCGTAAGCGATGCAGGTGGCTCCCGAGTGCACCAGATCATCAGCCTGTGGCTGATCCGGCGCCAGATGAAGGTAGGTAAACAGCGTATGGCGATCACTCAGCTGCACCCGCTCCGCGCGCTGGGGTTCCTTGACCTTGACGATCAGCTCGGCGCGGGCAAACACCGCCGCAGCGTCATCCACCAGGGTCGCTCCCGCTGCCCGGTAAAGGTCATCGGTAAATCCGATCGCGGCACCGGCAGACGTCTCCACGAACACGGTATGCCCGTGTGACACCAGCTCCCTCACCGCAGCCGGCGTCATACCCACCCGGTACTCGTGGTTCTTCACTTCCCTCGGCACACCAATGTTCATGATTTACCCCCATTACTGCAGCGCAGCGATACGTCTGACCGGTGATTCTCCTGATAAAGTGTAGTAAAAAGGTCTGGGTCATGGAGACCCTATCGGACGCATCGGTTGAACAGACCTTCCCGTACATACCAGAACGTCTTCTCAACCACAGCACACAGGAGCAGGAACGCCCATGAAGACCTTGATCACCACCCTTTCCGCCACCACACTGGCACTCTCGCTGACCAGCACACAGGTCCTCGCCGAAATGCAGACAGAAACCGTCGAATACACCGTTAACGTCACCACCTTTACCGGCTACCTTGCCTGGGATGATGAGGCCGATGGCAAACGCCCCGGCGTTCTGGTTGTCCACGAATGGTGGGGCCACAACGAATTCGCCCGCGAGCAGGCCGAGCGACTGGCGGCGGCGGGATACACCGCGTTTGCCCTGGACATGTACGGTGACGGCAAACTCGCTGACCATCCGGACGATGCGCAGAAATTCATGAAGGAAGCCACCAGGGACCTGGATCAGGTACAGGCGCGATTCACCGCGGCCATGGAACTGCTGCAGAACCACGAAAGCGTGGACAGTGAGCGCATTGCCGCCCAGGGTTACTGTTTCGGTGGCGCCGTGGTGTTGAACATGGCACGACTGGGACTGGATCTTGACGGAGTGGTGAGCTACCACGGCGCGCTGGCCAGCCCGATCAAGGCTGAGGCTGGCAAGGTCAACGCGCGGGTTCAGGTGTATACCGGCGGGGCCGACAAGATGGTGCCGTCAGATCAGGTCGCCGGACTGGTGCAGGAAATGCAGGATGCCGAAGTGGACCTGACGCTGGTGTCTTTCCCGGGCGTTCTGCACTCATTCACCAATCCCGGGGCAGACCGCATTGCCAGTGAGTTCAACATGCCGGTGGGCTTCGATCAGGCAGCCGCCGACCGCTCCTGGAACGGCACTCTGGCGTTCTACGAAACCATCTTCGCCGAGTAAGCGACCCACAACCCCCGGTCAGAGGGCACTGGCAATGGTGCCCTCTGCCTCCTCCATCAGGTCCTCTACGGATCGGCCCTCGGTGGCCACCGGCGGGTGAACGATCACCTCGATTACTCCGGACGTGAACGCGGCGCTGCCCTTGGGCAAGCGTTCGTGGGAGCCGCGAATGGTGATCGGCAGCAGCGGCAGTCCGCCGTCCCGCGCGATCACGAAGCCGCCTTTCTTGAACGGTAGCAACCGACCGTCGAGGGAGCGTGTACCTTCCGGGAACAGCAGAATACCGGTGTCATCCGGTAACTGGGCCACCCCCTGCTTGATGCTGGCCAGCGCATCACCGCCTTTCGAGCGATCGATGAACAGGTTGCGGGAGGTTTCCAGCGCCAGACCAAACAGCGGAATCCTGCG
>JAEPMM010000023.1 GCA_017643965.1 Marinobacter sp. | reverse complement strand
CTTCCGCGTTGTACTGAACCTCGAACCCCAGATGGTCTGCCAGATGCAGCATGGGCCGGTTGTCCGGTAGTACATTGCCCACCATTTCCACGGTGCCACGGGCACGGCAGTAATCAATCATCTTCTGCATCAGTGCCACCCCCAGACCCTCGCCTTTCATCTTGTCATGCACCATCACGGCAAATTCGCACTGCAGGTTATCGGCGTCCGTCCAGACCCGCACCGTGCCGAGGGTTTCCTCGCCCTCGCCGTCTTCCCGTGGGGCGTTGGCAATAAACACCATCTCCCGGTCATAATCGATCTGCACCATCTGCGCCACGTCTTCGCGGGAAAAGTGTTTGCGGTACTGGAAAAAGCGGTAGCGGATAGACTCCGGCGATTGCAGTTCGTGGAATGCCCGGTGGGCGGGCTCGTCTTCCGCCAGGACCGGCCGCAACACCACCCGGCGACCGGATTTCGGCAGCACGATCCACTCTTCCAGCTCCTTTGGATAGGGCTGAATGATCGGCCGACCGGGCTTGTCCGCCAGATCGATCGCCACATTGACCGCCACAGCGCCACTCTCGTTGAACAACAACGGCGATATTTCCAGCCCGCGAATCTCGGGAATGTCGATCACGATCTGGGATAACGTCACCAGGGTTTCCGAGACCGCGCGAATGTCCTCATCAGGCTTAAGGCTGTTTTCTTCCAGCAGTTTGTACATGTAGGTCCGGCGCAGCAGCTCCCGCGCCAGCACCATGTTCAGCGGCGGCAGGGCAATCTGCCGGTCTGTCATTACGTTGATCTGCGCGCCTGCCGCGCCACAGACCACGAGGGGGCCGAACACCGGATCACGGGTGATACCCACACTGAACTCGATGCCACCGACGTGTTGATAGGCTCGCTGCACGGCAAACCCGAGGAACCCGCTGCCCGGGAAATGGTACTGATATTCTTCCATCAGCACCCGACAGCAATCGATGATGGCCGCCTCGCTGTTGAGCTTCTGCATGGTGCCCTTGAACCGTCGCTGGCCCGTGCTCAGCTCCTGGAACGGGTAACAGGCGTGCTGGTGAATCACCGTGATGTCCACCGGGCGCCGTTCCACTGCGAATGCCTCCAGCACCTCTTCCACGTCATCGCAGTAGATGGTCTCGATGGTGTTGATGCCGTAATCACGGATCACGTCTCTGGCCTCACGGCTGGACAGGTGCATGCGCCCGGCCCGCATGGCCCCCATCACCACCCGGCGCGTATGTGTGCGGTCCTCGAAATGATCGGTAAACGACTCCGGCGTCTCGGTCAGCAGACGCTGAACCCGCTGGTGGCGAACGTGCTGCATGAACGCCATCACCGCCTTCTCCGGATTGAAGAACGACGGCAGGCCGGCACGGTAGAATTCCTCACGGGCGTCCATTACCGTGCTCTGCCCCAGCCAGCAGGTGAACACATTCAACCGCGTACCCTTGGATGCCTGCACCACCGCATCGGCAATCTGCAGGCTGTCTTCGGTCAGGCTGGGCGCATACATCACCAGCACGTTGGCCACTTCCGGATCACGCGCCAGCACTTTGATGGCCTCGGCGTACAGCGCCGGTGAGGCATCGTAGTTCAGGTCGATGGGGTTCTTGCGGGTCCAGTACGGCGGAAGATGTTCCGCCAACGCCTCGATGGTCTGCTCCGACAACGGCGCCAATTCACCCCCCAGGTCTGCCAGCCGGTCCACTGCCAGCACCCCGGGGCCGACGCCGTTGGCCATGATCGCCAGGGTCTCGCGGCGCAACGGACGCATGCGGGTGAGGGTTTCCAGGGCGTCGAACATCTGCCCGAGCCCGTCGACCCGCAACACACCGGCCCGCTGCAGCATGGCATCGTAAATGGGGTCGCTGCGCTTCAGGCCCGCCGGCAACTGGTGGGGAAACCATTCCGATTCCGGAACACGGCCGCTCTTCACGGCGATCACCGGCTTGGTGCGGGAGGCAACCCGAACGGCCGACATGAACCGGCGCGGGTTGGGAATGTTCTCGATGTGCAGCAGAATGGCGCGGGTCTGGCTGTCCTGGGCCAGGTAATCGATCAGGTCATCGTGATCAATGTCCATGCCATCGCCCAGGGTCAGGAAGTAGGAGAACCCCACCCCCCGGGCGAAGGCCCAGTCGATCACCGAACTGGCAATGGTACCGGACTGCCCCACGAACGCGACCTTGCCCGGAATCGCCCCCATATGGGCATAGGTGGCGTTGAGACTCCGGGCGGGCACCATCAGGCCGATGGTGTTGGGCCCCAGTACCCGGATGCCGGTTTCCCGCGCCGCGTCCCGCACCGAATACATCAGCGGCTGGCCGGTCTTGCTGTGGGTACGGGACATGCCGCCGGTCATCACAATCGCCGTGCGCACCCCGGCCTCACCCAGCCGGCGCACCATCTTGGGCACCGTGTCCGGCGGCGTACAGATAATGGCCAGATCCGGGCTGAACTCCATTTTCGACACTTTGCGCACGCAAGGCACGCCGTGCACATTGTCGTAATCGTTCTGGTTGACCACCAGCAACTGGCCCGGGTAACCGCCACCCAGCAGGTTACGCAGCACCATGCCACCCAGGTTGTCTGCGCGCTCCGAGGCACCGGTCACCACGATGGACGATGGATTGAAAAGACTTTCCAGATACCGGGTGCTCAAACGCACGCTCCTTGCTGATTCCAGTCGTTGACGAGGCTATCCTTATCTTAGGCGCTTGGCCTCTGATGTAAAATGCCGAACACCGGCCTAAGACCAAAGAAACACGGCAACCACGTACTATCCCTGATAACATTGATGAAAATACAAGCAGAACCCAAGCACACAAAACGAACGTTGTCAGGATTCGTATGACCACAGCCTTTTTCTCTCATGATGACTGCCTGAAACACACCATGGGCCCGGAACACCCCGAGTCACCGGAGCGCATTGCAGCCATCATCAGTTACCTTTCCGACACCGGCGTCGGGGATGTGCTGGATTGGGTTCGCCCGGACGAAATCACCCGCGACCAGCTGTTGACCGTTCACCCCGAGAAGTACCTGCACCAGCTTGATCTGATGCAACCGACCCGTGGCCGCGTGTACACCGACCCGGACACCGCGATGATGCCCGACACCCTGCGCGCGGCCCGCCTGGCTGCCGGTGGCAATATTGAAGCGGTCGACATGGTGCTGAGCAGCCAGGTGACCAACGCGTTCGTGTGCGCGCGCCCGCCGGGACATCACGCCGAGCGCAGCAAGTCCATGGGCTTCTGCTTCTACAATAACGTTGCCCTGGCGGCGATGCGGGCTCTGACCTTCCACCATCTGGAGCGGGTCGCGATCATCGATTTCGACGTGCACCAGGGTAACGGCACCGCTGATATTGTCGGGGGCGACGAGCGCATTCTCATGTGTTCCAGCTTCCAGCACCCCTTCTACCCCCACTCCCATGTGCATCGCCAGCCGGAGAACATCGTCAATATCCCGATTGAATCCGACTGCTCGGCACTGGCCTACCGCAAGGCAGTGGAAGCGGGCTGGCTGAAAAAACTGCAGGATTTCCGGCCGCAACTGGTGCTGATCTCGGCCGGCTTTGACGGCCACCGGCTGGACCCGATGGCGGAACTGAATCTGGAAGTGGACGACTATCGCTGGCTGACGGAGATGATCGTCAGCGTGGCCAGCGACCACGCCAATGACCGTATTATTTCAACCCTGGAAGGCGGTTACCATCTGCGGGCGCTGGCGGAGAGTGTCAATGCCCATCTGGAAGTGCTGAGCGCGGTGCGCTAGCCGGAAAAGCCGGACTCATAACCGTTGGCCTGCTGCAGTTCCGGGCGCTCGCCCTCACGTTGCAGGCGAATGGTTGTGCGCCGGTTGTCGGCCGCGCGGTTTGAAACCGGATACTGGTCCGCATGGGCCCGCACAGTGATCAGATCCTGCGGCAAGCCCTGCTCGATCAGGTAGTCCGCCACCGCGTTGGCGCGTTTTTCTGACAACGCCCGGTTATCAATACGGCTGCCGGAGCTGTCGGTATGGCCATCCACGAAAATACGCTCAACGGTGGAATCCGCCTGCACGTAGGTCACGATGTTGTCCAGCAGGGTCCGGTCACCGTCCGACAGGCTGGTGCTGCCTGCCCGGAACGGAACCCGGGAACGTTTGATCTGATCGTAGTTCACCGGCAACAGACCGGCGGTGCACTGACGATAACTGCCGAACTCGCGGGCGAAATTGATGTTCGACACCCTGACCCGCACCGGACGGCTGTCATACCAGGATTCCCGGGTCACCGTGGGCATCATGCCGTCCAGCAACCCCTGGGCAATCACCATGGCCTGTCGGGCGCCCAGCGCCACCGGGCGGCGGCCTTCACCCACATCAATGGCGCCCACCTTGCGCGGTGCCGCTCCGGGCCGCCAGGGCGGCGCCTCGACCACCACACTGCCGCTGCCCGGCCGCATCAGGGCGGTATCAGAGTCGAGACTGAACGATAACTGCTCACCGGCCTTGTGGCGGAAAATGGCACGGCCGTAGCCCGGCACTTCATGCACCAGAGCGCATTCGAAGACCGATTCGGAGACATACCACTGGCTGTTTTCGATACCGGCACCAAAGCTGGAGGACTGCGCCAAACCACTGGCACCCGCCATCAGTGCGCCGGTCAGCGCAGCCGCGCGGGGAAACAAGGCTGATTGTTTGGCCATAACATCAATCCGTCAGTATCTGGGTCACTGATCGTTTAACGGCGGCGGGAATCCTTTCTTTAGGCATTCGGCAGAAACAAACACCCGGCGCATCTGGTATAATTCCGCCAAATTTTTGGCCGGCGCCTACCCGGCCCCGGACTGCGCGGAAAAACACCGAATGACTGACACCCTGACCATCACCCGCCCTGACGACTGGCACCTGCACGTTCGCGACGGTGCCGTGCTCAACGACGTGGTGCCCGCCACCGCCCGGTGTTTTGGCCGTGCCATCATCATGCCCAACCTGGTGCCGCCGGTGACCACTGCGAAAGCCGCACTGGCGTACCGGCAGCGGATCGTGACGGCTGCCGGCGACCTGCCGTTCGAACCGCTGATGACCCTGTACCTGACCGAGTCCACCACCGCGGAAGACATTCGCGAGGCCAAAGCCGCCGGGGTTGTCGCTGCCAAACTGTACCCCGCAGGTGCCACCACCAACTCCGCCTCGGGCGTGACCGACATCCGCAATATCTACCCGGTACTCGAGGCCATGGCCGAGTGCGGCCTGTTGCTGCTGGTGCACGGGGAAGTGACCGATGCAGACATTGATATCTTCGATCGCGAGAAAGTCTTCTTGGAGCGGGTGCTGGCGCCCACGCTGGAGGCCTTCCCCACACTGAAAGTGGTGCTGGAGCACATCACCACCGCGGATTCCGCCGAGTTCGTGCGCAGCCACGCCGGCGACAACCTGGCCGCGACCCTGACCCCCCAGCACCTGATGTATAACCGCAACCACATGCTGGTAGGCGGCATCCGCCCTCACCTGTACTGCCTGCCGATCCTGAAGCGCAACCTTCATCAGCGCGCCCTGCAGGACGCTGTGGTCAGCGGCAACAAACGGTTTTTCCTCGGTACCGATTCCGCCCCCCACGCCCAGGACAAGAAAGAGGCGGCCTGCGGCTGTGCCGGCTGCTACTCCGCGTTCGGTGCCATCAGCCATTACGCCGACATTTTCGAGGAACTGGGTGTGCTGGACAAACTGGAGGCCTTCGCCAGCTTCCACGGCGCGGACTTTTACGGCCTGCCCCGCCACTCTGACACCATTACCCTGACCAGGGAGCCATGGACCATGCCGGCGAAACTGCCGCTTGCCGACGGTGCCATTGTCCCGCTGCGTGCGGGCGAACCCATCAACTGGAAACTGGCATCCGCCTGAATCAGACAATCCGAATCATGGCCTGACACCTAGGAGTTTGAGTGACTGACGAAAACAGAGAACTGCATCCCATGGCCCGCCGATTCCGCGGCTTTCTGCCGGTGGTTGTGGATGTGGAGACCGGCGGGTTCAACCCGGAAACGGATGCCCTGCTGGAAGTGGCCGCCGTGATGCTGACCATGGACGACGACGGCTGGCTGGTACGGGGCGAAACCCACCTGCAACAGATCGACCCCTTTGAAGGCGCCAATCTGGAGCAGTCGGCACTCGACTTCACCGGCATCGACCCCTGGAGTGCCGAGCGTGAGGCGGTGCCTGAGCGGGAAGGCCTGAGTGAGATCTTCAGCCCGATCCGCAAGGCGGTCAAAGCCCACGACTGCAAACGGGCGGTACTGGTGGGCCACAACGCCACTTTCGATCACAATTTCGTGTTTGCGGCGGCCCTGCGCTCAGACATCAAGCGCAACCCGTTTCGCCCGTTCTCGACCTTCGACACCGCCACCCTGGCCGGTCTCGCTTACGGCCACACGGTACTGGCACAGGCCTGCAAACTCGCCGGCATTCCGTTCAGCAACAAGGAAGCCCATTCCGCTGCCTACGACGCCGAAAAAACCGCCGACCTGTTCTGCGGCATCGTGAATCGCTGGAAAGAGCTCGGAGGGTTTCCGCCGCCCCTGATCAGCGAGCCGGACGACGCCTGACCCCAAAAAAAACGCCTCCCGAGGGAGGCGTTTTTTACAGGCGTCTGCCGGATGCTTACCAGTAGATGCCCCGCATGATGGCGGCGAACGCCACCTGCTCGGTAGACACTTTCGGCTTCTCGCCCGACTTGCTGCCGGCCGCCGACGGTGAATCCGGGAACATCCGGTAGCCGGTGTTCATCACGATCTCGCCCATCTTCGGCGCCAGCGCATGCAGCACCTGGGCAAAGATACCCAGACGCGTGGCAATCCGCTTGGGACGGTACACGATGGCGTCCGCCACCATTTCCGCCGCTTCTTCCGGGGTCAGCGTGGGCACCGAATCGTAGATCTTGGTGGGCGCGATCATCGGTGTTTTCACCAGCGGCATGTTGATGGTGGTGAAGGTCACGTTGCGGTCAGACCATTCTGCAGCGGCGCACCGGCTGAACGCATCCAGCGCCGACTTGGACGCCACGTAGGCGGAGAAGCGGGGCGCGTTGGTCAGTACGCCGATGGACGAAATGTTCACCACGTGACCGCGACGACGCTCCAGCATGGCCGGGGCAAAGCCCATGATCAGGCGCACGGAGCCGAAATAGTTCAGCTGCATGGTGCGCTCGAAGTCGTGGAAGCGATCGAACGACAACGCCAGTGAGCGGCGAATGGAGCGGCCGGCGTTGTTCACCAGCACGTCCACATGGCCATGGTTGTCCAGCACGGTTTTCACGAAGCGATCGCAATCTTCCATGTCGGCGAAGTCACACTGGTAGGCGTGGACATTGCCACCACGGGCTTCCAGATCGGCGGTCACTTCGTCGAGGGTTTCCTTGGTGCGGGCGCCAATCACCAGAATCGCGCCGGCCTCGGCCAGTTTCTGCGCGGTTGCCAGACCAATACCGGAGGTGGCACCGGTCACCACACACACCTTGCCTTCAACCGTGCCACGCAGGGTGCGGTCCTTGAACAGATCCGGATCCAGGTTACGCTCCCAGAAATCCCAGATCACCGAGGCGTAACTAGGCAGGCGGGGCACCCCGATGTCAGTGCCTTTGAGCACACGCTCGGTTTCCCGGGCATCAAACCGTGTCGGGTAATTGATGAACGACAGCACCGAGGGTGGAATGCCCATATCGTCGAGAACCGCCGCGGTCAGGCGCTTGACCGGCGGCAGATTCTTCAGGCTCTGGCGAATGAACGGCGGCACAAAACCGAACATGCGGGAATCGATGCGCATACCCATTTTCGGGGCGTGGCCGGCTTCGCTGAAGATGTTAAGAATTTCGCCCACCTTGTAAGGATCGGAATCCACCAGGTGGAAGCAGTTGCCATCCTCACCATCCAGGTGCGCAATGTGATCCATCGCGTTCACCACAAAGTCCACCGGCACCACGTTCAGGCGGCCTCCCTCGATACCGATGGTGGGTACCCATTGCGGCAGCGTGTTGCGGATCTTCTGGATCATCTTGAAGAAGTAGTAAGGGCCGTCGACCTTGTCCATCTCGCCGGTTTTGGAGTGACCGATTACCATGCCCGGACGGTAGATGCGAAAAGGCACCTTGCAGCTCTCACGAACCACCTTCTCGGATTCGTGCTTGGTCAGCAGGTACGGATGGTCCAGCTTTTCCGCTTCCTCGAACATGTCTTCGCGGAAGGTGCCCTTGAACAGGCCCGCTGCGGCAATGGACGATACGTGGTGGAAACAGCCGGCCTGCATGGCTTTGGCCGCATTGACCGCACTGCGGGTGCCTTCAATGTTGGTGGCCTGCTGAGCGGCTTCATCGGCGCCCATGTCATACACAGCAGCAAGGTGGAAGAAATGATCAATGTTGCCTTTCAGCGCATCCATGGTTTTGGCGTCGATACCCAGATCGGGGCTGGTCAGATCGCCGATAACCGCTTTGACCTGCTGCTCGGTGGCGCCCCAGCGTTCACGGAGAACGTCCAGTTTGCCGAGAGATTGCTCACGAACCAGTACATGGACGGTACCGCCACGCGCCAGAAGTTTCTCTACGAGAAAACGGCCGATAAATCCGGTGCCACCCGTCAGAAAGTAATTCATTGATTGTCCACCCTGCTTGTTGCTCAATTGTTGTCTGTCCCTAACGCCCGGCCGAGCCCTACGACTAAAGTCGTAGACTCATTCGGTAACGCCGGCATTGTACTTAATTGCAACCTTCATGTATCGAACTTTTTTAGAGCATTTACTCTGTAAGCCTTTGTTTTAATTAGAGCCTTTACTCTAGGATTGTCCCGGGAGCACGCACTGGAAAGCCCGAACCCCTCAGCTCTGTCGACACACTGATTTTGAGCCTAGCACAAGGTTCGGCACCTGCCCGGAAAAACACTTCATTACCAGAAAGAAATGAAACCACCCTATAGCAATGACATAATCCGCCCATACATCTGACACATAACCAGCCTTTTATTCCGGACATTCCCTTATGAAACAAAACGACGCCAACGCTGAACGCTACATCGCCATCGCCCGCGCCTGCCTCAAAGCCATCAACGATACCGCGGCGGATTCCGGCTCCAGGGAAGACAAGATTCAGGCGGTCTACCAGGCCATAGATGATGCGTTCCAGGCCGAGTTTGCGGATTACCGACAGTCCGTTGCGGTGATGGGCACCGTGCTGGAGAAAATTGCCAGCGGACAGCTGGACGCTGATACGGCGGCCTCCCTTGCTCGTAAGACTCTGGACCAGCAACCGCAAAGCACCCGCAACGCCATGATCCACTGAGCGATCCACCGAAACCCGGAGCACGCGACACCATGCAATCAGGCACCGTCCGTTTGAGCGCCCAGCCCAGCTGGCTGATCCAGTCATTGACCCTGGCTTTTCTGCTGATTTTCAGCAGCCTGGCCCCGGCGGCTACCGACCCGGTAAAAAGCCCCAATGACAACAACAGCTATCGCTATCTGGAACTGGATAACCAACTGCAGGTGCTGTTGGTCTCCTCCCCCGGCTCGGACAAGGCCGCCGCCTCCATGAACGTTGCCGTGGGCAGTGGCGACGACCCCAAAGATCGTGAGGGGCTGTCCCACTTTCTGGAGCACATGCTGTTTCTGGGCACCGAGAAATATCCGGAGGCGGGTGAATACCAGCAGTTCATCAAGAGCCACGGCGGCAGCCACAACGCGTTTACAGCGTTCCAGGACACCAATTACTTCTTCGATATCCGCGCCGGCTATCTGGACGATGCCCTCGACCGTTTCGCCCAGCAATTTTCCGCGCCCTTGTTTACCCCTGACCTGGTCGACCGCGAACGGCGGGCGGTGCATTCCGAATTCACCTCCAAACAGAAAGAGGATGGCCGGCGAATCTATTCCGTGGAAAAAGCCATCAGCAACCCGGAGCACGCCTTTAACCAGTTCGCCGTGGGCAACCTGAGCACCCTCGAAAACACCGAGGAACGGCCGTTGCGGCCGGACCTGATCGAATCCTGGAAGACCCATTACTCCTCCAACCTGATGAGCCTGGCGGTGTACGGCCCTCAGTCTCTGGACGAACTGGAGGCCATGGTGCGTGGGCGATTCGACGCCATCGAGAACCGCAATCTGGAAGCGAAAGTGCACGCTGAACCGCTGCTGCGGCCAGACTCACTGCCGGCCAAGGTCACCGTGGACGCCCTCAAGGACATCCGTGGCCTGACGCTGACCTTCCCGATCCCGTCCCAGCGCGCCAACTACCGCACCAAACCCGGCAGCTACGTTGCCAATCTGCTGGGCCACGAGGGTCCTGGCAGTCTGTTCGACGTCCTGAAACGGGAAGGCCTGGTAGATAGCCTGTCTGCCGGCACCGGCATGGACACAGGCACGGAAGCGAGCCTGGAGCTGTCCATGTCACTCACGCCGGAGGGACTGGAGCGCCAGCAGGACATACTCGCGCTGGTGTTCGACTACATCGGGCAGGTCCGTGAACAGGGCATCTCCGAAGATCGCTTCAACGAGATGAAGAACCTGGCACAGATCGATTTCCGCTTCCGTGAGCGCAGCCAACCCATCCACGAGGTGATGCGCCTGTCCAGCCAGCTCCGCCATTATCAGCCGGCCGATGTGTTGCAGGCGCCGTGGATGATGGAGCGCTACGAGCCGGCCCAGTACCGGGATATTCTGGCGCGACTGACCCCCGAGAACGTTCTGGTCACCGTGGTGGACCCGGAACCCGAGATCGAAACGCCCAGCCTGACCGAGTGGTATCAGGCCGCCTGGGAACTGCGACCGCTGGATACCCCGGCGCTTGAGGCCGCGGACACCCGCCGCCTGTCCGGGCAGCTGGCGCTTCCGGAAGCCAACCCGTTTGTTCCGGAAAACCTGGATATGGTCGGTGGCCCCACCATGGCAAAACCGGTGCTGCTGGGCAATCAGGGCGGGTTCTCCGTGTGGTATGCCCGGGATACCCAGTTCGCCACGCCCAAAGCCAACGTGTACGTGAGCATCCGCACGCCACTGGCGCAGGCGTCTGCCCGGGGCAAGGTACTGACCGAGCTGCTGGTGGATTCGGTCAACACCAACCTGAATGCCTGGGCCTACCCGGCCCAGCTGGCCGGCCTGGATTACAGCGTGTACTCCCACTTGCGGGGCATCACCCTTCGCGTGGGCGGGTACAGCGATAAGCTGCATGTGTTGATGACGCGCATCCTCGCCCAGGTGGCCGACCCACACCTGACCCAGCAACGCTTTGACATCGCCCGCAAGCGGATGATCGACAACCTGCAGAACAAGGCCAAGGAACGCCCGGTTCAGCAAACCTCCGAGAAGGTGCAGACGCTTCTCATTGAGGGCGCCTGGAACACCGAGGATCGTCTGGCGGCGGCCGAGGAAGTCACGCTGGAGGAACTGGAACGGTTCGCCGAAGATCTGTTCGCCCAGACCGACCCGGTGATGCTGGCTCACGGCAATCTGAGCCAGGCCTCAGCGCTGAACCTGGCCCAGCAGGTGCGCGCCGTGGTGCTGCAGGATGCGGAGATCACCGAAGTGGCTCGCAGCCAGGTGAAACCGCTGCCCGAGGGCGAGACCACCGAAACCATCCCGGTGAACCATCCGGATACCGGCTATACCCTCTAGCTGCAAGGCACTGACACCGGGTTCGATGAACGGGCCAGGTTCCGCCTTCTGGGCCAGGTGATCAGCAGCCCCTTCTACGAGGAATTGCGAACCAATCGCCAGCTAGGCTACATCGTGTACGCCACGCCCTTTGAAATGCTGGAGACGCCCGCCCTGGGCCTTGTGGTGCAATCACCGGAAGCATCTGCGGAAGAAATAGACCAGGCGGTCAGTGAGTTTTCCGACGCGTTCGAGGAGCGCCTGAGCAGCCTCAGCGACAGCGACCTGGAGCGGGAAAAGCAAGCTGTCATCAGCAAGCTTGAAGAGCAGGACCGCCAGCTGAGTGAAGTCTCCGAGCGGTTCTGGCGGGAGATCGACCGCGATGCCACCGGTTTCGCTTCACGGGATCGGCTGGTGGCCGCCGTCAAGGCGGTGGACCGGGAACAACTGCTGGAGGTTTATCGCCGCGCTGTACTGGAGCGGAATCGTGCGTTGCGGGTGATTACGGATTCGCCAGACGAAGAAACCGCTGCCAGTCCTCAGGCTCGTCAACGTCCCAGCGAGGCGCCAGCAGGCTGACGGACAACCCACAACCGGCAAGGCGATCACGGGTCTGGTCCAGAACGCTCTCCGTTCCCCAGGCCACGTGATCCAGCATACCGGGTACGACCCTGCGCACCCCGATCAGCACATAGCCGCCGTCATTGGATGGCCCCAGCACCACATCGCGGGTGTCCAGTGCGGCCACGGCCTCACGCACGTAATCCGGATCCACCGAGGGGCAGTCGCTGCCCACCACAATGGCTCTGTTGTGGCTTTCCAGTGCCAGGCCCAGCGCCGCTTCCATCCGCTGCCCCAGAGTTTCACCCTGCTGAATGCCGGTGGTGATGCTTGCCGCGTCCAGCGCTGCCAGTACCTGACTGGCAGCCTCCGGCGCGGGTTCCAGCGCGCGATCCCACCAGAACTGCACCGGCAGGCCGCTGGCGATGAGGTTATCCAGCACATTCAGGCTCAGGCGGATGTGCGCGTTAAGGGCACCCCGGGCGCCCAGCTCCGGCATCAGACGGGTTTTGACCCGGCCTTCCTCGGGCCATTTGGAAAACTGCATAACCAGCGCTGAGGCTTCAGGATTTGTGGGCATTACGAACATCCGATCGGTAGACAGTCACAAGAGATTCCGGCGACTCGCCGCGCCAATAGCGCCAGCGTAACCGCCACATCAGCAGGATGGTACGCCAGGCGCCGTGCTGTTCCCAGCGCCGGCTGTCGGTGATCACCGGGTCGCGGATGCAGAAGGGGCGTGACACCAGCCGCAACCGCGACGACAGCTCCACATCCTCCATCAATGGCAGGGGCTCGAACCCCCGCAGGGCCTCAAACACCGGGCGCCGGACAAACAGCGCCTGATCACCGGTGGCGATACCACTGAACCGGGAACGTTGATTCATGAACCAGGCGATCACCCGGAACAGCGGGCGCTTGCCACTGAGGCGCACATCGAAACGGCCCCAGGCTTTGCGGCTGTCACTGAACCGCGCCAGTGCGTCCAGTACCGATGCCGGCAGGCGCGTGTCGGCGTGCAGGAACAACAGGATATCTCCGGTGGCGACCTGCGCACCGGCGTTCATCTGCAGTGCCCGCCCGCGCGCTGACGTCACCACCCGGTCACACAATCCGTCCGCCAGCTGCGGGGTGCCATCGGTGCTGCCGCCATCCACCACAATCACCTGATGGCCCGCCGCCCGCAACGGCGCCAGTGTTTGCAGGGTTGCCACAATGGTGGCCGCCTCCTGCCACACCGGTATGATCACACTCATTGCCGACAAATCATTCCCCGCTACTTTCGGTGGTGGCTGTTTGCCTTGAAAACTCGATCCCCGGCCCGATGTCCTTTACCATAGCCATTCTAAACCAGACCAAGCCGCGGACGAGCAACACTATGCCACTGAAATACAGAATCATTCCTGTGACCCCGTTTCAACAGAACTGTTCCCTGATCTGGTGCGACGAAACCCGGGCCGCGGCGGTAGTGGATCCCGGCGGCGATCTGGACAAGATACGAACGGCAGTGGAAGAGGAAGGCGTTACCGTTGAAAAAATCCTGCTGACCCACGCCCACATCGACCACGCCGGCGGCACGGCCGAGTTGTCCCGGGCGCTGGATGTGCCCATCGAGGGGCCGCAGCAGGAGGATAATTTCTGGATTCAGGGCCTGCCGATGCAGGCCCAGATGTTCGGCTTTCCGGCTCCGGAGATTTTCACCCCGGACCGCTGGCTGGAGGACGGCGAGCAGGTAACCGTCGGCAATCAGACCCTGGACGTGCTGCATTGCCCGGGCCACACGCCGGGCCATGTGGTGTTCTATAACAAGCCGTCGCAACTGGCCCTGGTGGGCGATGTGCTGTTCCAGGGCTCCATCGGCCGCACAGACTTCCCGAAAGGCGACTACAACACCCTGGTGCGGTCCATTCGCGACAAGTTGTTTCCGCTGGGCGACGACATCCGCTTCCTGCCCGGCCACGGCCCCATGTCCACCTTCGGCCACGAAAAGGCCACTAACCCCTTCGTCTCCGACCACCGGGGCTAAAAACCCGCGGGCCCTTGAGACACATCACCGGGCCCGCTATCATACCGGCCTTCTGACGATCCGCCCCAGTAGCTCATCTGGATAGAGCGTCCCCCTCCTAAGGGGAAGGTAGCAGGTTCGAGTCCTGCCTGGGGTACCACCGCACTACCACCAGGATCCAACAACCTCCTCATGGTATCAGTTCCAGTTCTTTGCGGATTTCCTCGGCCGTTGGCCTTAACTGGGGAAGGCCTTTGCTGGCTCGCCGCTGGCCCAGATAGAACAGTATCGGGGAGGCAATAAAGACCGAAGAGCTCGTACCTATCACCACGCCGAACAGCATGGGCAAGGCGAAACTGGCCACCGCTGCGCCGCCGGCTATCCCCATGGGCAGCAGCGCCAGGAAGGTTGTGACCGACGTGAAAACGGTGCGCGTGAGTGTAGAAGAGATACTCTCGTTTATCAGCTCCCACATGGGTCGCTCAGGCGTCTTTCGGATGTTTTCCCGGATACGATCAAACACCACAACCTTGTCGTTAACCGAATACCCGATCAGCGCCAGTAACGCTGCGACCGCGGTCAGATTGAACTCGACACCGGCGAGGACAAAAAAGCCGATGGTTTTGGTCAGGTCAAGCGCAATGGTCACCGTGGCAGCCAGGGCGAAGTGGGATTCGAAGCGAAACCAGAGATAGCCCAGCATGCCCGCACCGGCCAACAGCACCGCGAGAATGGTCGCGTCACTGAAACCACCACTGACTTTCGGGCCGACCATATCCACCTTCGGAAACTCCGCCGCTGGCTCAACGGATAAAACGGCGGCTTTCAAAACATCCACCTGAGTGGCCATGGTTCCGGATACGCCCTGCTCTGCCGGCAGGCGGATCAGGAACCGGCCGTCAGCACCCACCTCCTGAATGGCGGCATCAATAACTTCCCGGGCCTGCAAGGTGGTGCGCAGCTGCTCGACGCTTACGCCCGGCGCCTGCACCTCGACCACTGTTCCGCCGGTGAAATCGACACCGTACTTCAGACCTGGCTGGACGAAGAGCACAAGGGAGGCCACGGAGAGCACCGCAGACACCAGCAGGGCGAGTGTCCTGCCCCGCATGAAATTCACACCGCGTCCGCTCAGGCGATCCAGCCATGCAATGCCGGAAATCACCAGCGGTTCCCGTTCCCGACCACGGATGCGCCACTCCATCATCAACCGGGTGACTGCGATGGCGGTGAACATCGAAGTCACCAGGCCGATACCAATGGTGACCGCAAACCCCCGCACCGGGCCACTGCCAAACATGAACAGCAGGCTGACGGCGATCAGCGTGGTGAAATTGGAGTCCAGTATCGTGCGGTAGGCCTTACCGAACCCCTCTTTCAGGGCCATCCACGCTGGCCGGCCAGCGCGGGATTCCTCGCGTATGCGCTCGTTGATCAGAATGTTGGCATCCACCGCCATGCCAATGGTCAGGATGATGCCTGCAATACCCGGAAGAGTGAGCGTTGCACCCAACAGGCTCAGTACTCCAAAGACCAGCCCGATATTGACCGTCAGGCCAACACATGCGATCAGTCCCCAGCGGCCATAAAGCCCGACCATGAAAGCGATCACCAGAGCTGCACCCAACAACCCGGTGGTCAATCCCATGGCGATGGCGTCACTGCCCAGGTCCGGCCCCACGGTGCGTTCCTCCAGCACGTTCAGTGGCACTGGCAAGGCGCCGGCGCGTAGCAGCAATGCCAGCTCACTGGCGTCCCGGGAGGTGAAATCACCACTGATTTCCCCACTACCGCCGATTTCGCTGCGGATAACCGGCGCGGTAATCACCTTGTCGTCCAGTACGATTGCCAAGGGGCGACCGATATTCTGCCGGGTCATCTCGGCGAACTGGCGGGCACCGGTTTTATCCAGCTTGAAGTTGACCACGGGTTCGGCGGTGTCGGGATTGAACGCCAAGTGAGCATCCCGGATGCGTTCACCGGCCATGGCAACCCGTTTTTCCAGTCGGTATTGCTGCTCACCCTGAGCCCCGGGCAACACGATCGTTGCGATATCGTTTTGCGCAGTGTCTCTGGCAGCCCAGTGAAAGCTCATCTTGGCGGTGGTGCCCAGAAGTTCACGAATCTCGCCAGGATCGGCAACTCCGGGCATTTGCACCAGTATTCCCTGACTTCCCTGGCGGGTAATGGTCGGATCGACCAGCCCGGATTCATCCAGTCTGCGCCTGACCACTTCCAGACTACGATCGACCGCATCCCGCGAGAGGCTCTCTTGCCACCCATCCGTCAGCGAAAGTTTCAGCTGCCCGCCATTGCGCTCAACATCGAAACGACGCGTGCCGTCCTGTGATGCCTCACCCAACGCCCGTGCAATCCGGGCAGCCTCCGTGGCTTGCTCCGGCTGGCGTAAGGAAATTGCAATCCCCTCGTCAGTGAGGCGGGGCCGGCTGTAATGAATACCTTCTTCCCGCAGCGCGCTGGCCACTTCCTCGGCAAGCGCTTCAGTCTCGGCGGCCAGTAATGCTTCCAGGT
>JAEPMM010000026.1 GCA_017643965.1 Marinobacter sp. | reverse complement strand
TCGTGGTGCCTGTAATAGACCAGGAGCAGATCGCTCCCGTTACGCTCCGGCCTCCCCAGAGGAACTACCAGGGCAGCCTGATGGTGGCTGTACATCCAACGGTGTTCTGTGACGCCGGCGAACTGAGCTACCCACGTCCCATAACCGGTTATGAGGAAAGTGTAGCGGCACCAATGCGAACCGGGTGGGTGTACGTTTTTTTCCGGGGGCGGCTGTGGCGCGAGCTGTTTGTTGTCACCGCAGAGGAGTCGGCCCCGTTACTGCGGGATACGGACCTGGCGCGATTCCGGCAGGCTGGTGAAGAAGACAGAAATGATCGGCCTCCCGTAGGCCCCGAAGTAGACACAGTGCACATACCGGCCCGCCTGCTTGGTCAGGACGTATACGATGATGTGGAACTGGCTTTCAGCGATACCCAATGGTCCTGGCAGCACATCGAAGCATTGGAAACCGACGACTCGCTCCGTGGCAGCCGTTGCCGTAATGCCCACGCCATAAAGGGTTTCCTGGATCGGATACCCGGAGGCATGTTCCCTGACTGGCACCGGGTTGACGAACTTGCTCCCATGCGTGCCCGGGACAACCCGCTGGAGCGGGATATTTTCATGCCGAACCAATGGCTGCGTGATATCGATGGCAGCGACACTCAGAGAACGATGGATGAGATTGTTACCCAGCGAGATGCCATTGAATCCGATAAGGCGGTTGTCGATGCCGACATGGATATCTACCCGCAGATGCTGGTCCCCCGCTGGCGATACCTGCACCTTAAAGGAGAAGCGTTGCCGGAGATTACCGAAGGCGTAGATGTATTCGAGCCCCTGCGTAACCGCCACCTGTTATCCCTGACATTGCGGGACCCACTGTTTGCGGCCAGGCATCTGGTTCAGCACATGAATGAAAGCCTGGCGCTTCTCCTGGCGTTGGTGGACAACATCAAGAAGCGGCCCCACGGGGTCACAGCGGAATTGTTTCATAATAATTTCCGGCGAGAGGTGCTGCCGGACGGCTCCAGAAACCCCCTGTGCATCGAGGGGAGCTGGTTTGATAATCGGCTGGATGACAGTGAAGACGGGCGCCTACTGCGTACCGTCTATGAGGTGGAACGCGCAGCCCTGCGCCGCTACCTGATCGAGGCCCAGGGCGCGGTTGTGCGCCTGATGGAAGACACGCGCGCTGAAAACCTGACGGAAGCGCTGCGTGATCTCTTCAATGCGGAGGCCGGTAACGACGTGGCCGGGTACGTTCAAGCCGGCCCGCTGCTCCAGGCCCTGACCATGCCGGTAGGCAGGGCCGATCCCCTACTGTTGCCCCAGGACGCGGGCCGGATGAAAGCCAGCGGCGCGGAGGGCCTTAACGAATCCCTGATGGTGGGTGAGCACGCATTGGCGGCGCTGCTTTTGCCTTTCAAAGACTCGTCCGACGTATTGCCCGGCGACGCTACCGGTGAAAAGCTCCGTACCATGGTCAGCGCACTCCAGGACCTCGAGCAGCCCATGCGAGTGGCCGAAGCCAACGTACTGCGCAGCCTTGCCGAGCATTTTGATAAAACCAGTGCTCCTGATATCTCGGAAATGTTCTCGGATACTCGCTTCGGTATGCACGCGTTGTCCGCGCCCTTCGCGGAACTCAGTCAATGGTGGCTCGGTGGTTTGCAGGAAACCCTCCTGAAGAAAGGCGTTGCCTTTGAAGCCAAAGTCAGCCAGGTGAAAGGGGCATTCGAAGGCTTCGCTGAAGCCGCCATACCCGGAAAAACCGCCCTTAAGTTGAACAGTGCCGAGGATGGCAGGCTTTATACGCTGCTCGACGTGGTGGATGAACAGGGGCATACCCTGACTTCTGGTGCTGCAGTGGGTGCCACACTGAGACTGGCTGACAGCCAGGCTTTTGATGAAGTGGTAAGGCAGCGCCCCGTTGGTCAGTTTTTCCATACGGCTTCGGTGAGCCCGATAGGGTTGCCACCGTTTTTGGTGGTGTTGGATGTGTTCAATTTTTGGAATGCAGTCAATTATTCTGGGGATGGGGCACGTTATGGCGCTGGGTTCATGAGTGCTGCGTTAGATCTGCTTGTTAGTTCCGGACAGTTACTTTCTGTTTTACCCAAGAGAACCGTCTGGCTCGATGCACAGGTTGGTGCCTGGAAACAGGAAGCTAAGTGGCTCTCTGCCATGGCCGGAAGCGTCAAGATTAAAGCCTCAGAGGGGTATGCAGAAAAAGTTGTCCGCAACAAACTGCAGGCTGCAGGCTGGATAGCGGGGATGTTTACTGTCACCGTTATGACCTGGGATGCGGCGGCGAACGCCTTTCAGGGGCGACTGAAACTGGCCGCAGCCGATCTGACTAAGGCTGTGGGGGTGGGTGTCATGACCAACTCCGATATCATTGCCGGCCGAATCCTCACGCCCATGGGGCGCCAGTTGGTGCATCGGACCGGTGAGCGGGCCGTGGCAGCGGCGCTGTTATCCAGGGCCGCTGCGGCGTTAGGCTGGGGAGGTACGGTCAGCGCGGGCTGGGTGACCGTAATTGGCTTGGGTATCTATGGGTTGGGTGAATGGCTGTACTACGAAATCAAGGATGATGCCATCAGTAACTGGTTGCGAGGTGGCCCGTTCTCGGGAAGCCTGGAAGATCAACGCCCGGAACTGCTGGAAGAGGATGCCGCATACCTGGGGCTTCTTAAATCCATGATGCCCCTGTCGATAAAGAGGGTAGCCGGAGCGGGGCTGGACAGCTTCCTGCAGGAGAACGACCTGTCGCCGTGGCAGGGCGCGGCGGAATCCGTATTTTCCTTTGCCGCACCGGCATTGGCCATCTCGGGAGAGCCGGTAACCATTGAATGGGAACTGGAATACGAACGCACCCACTACCAGGCGCTGGGTCGGGCCGGTACGAAGACACTTGCCTCCAGGAGTGGCAATACCCGCCACGTCGATTATCGGTTTGATGGCAGCCACACTATTCATTTCGTGGTGTCGGAGGCCCAGCTCCCGGAAATGGTCCCGAACGAGCACAATCACGAATACGTGGCCACGCGCTACTCGGTGAAAAGCCTGGAACTCACCTTCCAGGTCAACGTCTGGGATCGCCAGCAGGAAACTTATAAGATTCGGGAAGTCAGCGAACAGCTCACCGACCTGGACATTAAACACCATGCAAGCCGGTAACGAACCAATGGCCACATATGCCTCGGGCGCCTATCGCCGGGATGCCATTCCCGAGCAGGCTCCTCTGAAGGATATCAGTGGGTTTGCGAAGTCCTTGGAGGCAGGGGATTTCATAGAGCGGTTGCCCTGGGGTGACTATGCCTGTCTTGATATCCACGTGCGACCTCAATACGTTAAATCCCATCAAGAAAAGCTCAAGACGGGAGGAGTCGGTTGGGTAGGGCCCGACTGGACCCATGAGAAAAAACCCTCTGATTTTGTCAAAACACGTTGGCAGCTTCTCTTAATGCTTGCAGGTGCTTTTGCAGACTATGGAATGCTAAAGCTTTTGTTGTTCTGTGCAGTATTGGCGGATATAGCGACCATCATCAAATTTGAAAGTTATTCGGTAATGACGTTAGTGGTGCTCGGTCTTCACCTCCTTTTCCGCTACCCCTTCACGTGGCTCCTCAAGCGTCACCCCAGCTTCATCGTCAAGGATCTGGGCTGTGGCTTCTTCCGGACTACCGGTATGGTGAAGTTCCGTACCTGGCGTGAAGAAACCTTCGAAGCGCCATTTATAGAGTTTGATCCCTACATCTCGTTCCATGTGAACCCCAAGGGTCCGGTGAGCTATAAATTGCTACTTCGCCACCGTTACACCGGCTGGCAAACCACCGTGGCCCAGGTGGCGGATATTCAAAAAGTAGAACTGTATGCACACTGGGACGAGCTCCAGCGCTATATGGACGTCAGCCAGCCACTGCCGGATGTTCCTGCCCTTGAGAAGTTCCGCCCGCGCGATCCGACCACCGCGGAGTTTGATGCAGTAGGCAAGCGCGGACATCCGGCAGACTATTGGGCGACGATGAACCTGGCGTGGTGGGAGGAAGAAGGTTATCCCGCACACCTTCAGAAGATTCGGGAATTCCCCTGGTCGACACTGGAAGACCGGATGGAGAAAAGCGTGCCCAATCTGAGCCAGGGAGCAATGGTTTAGGCGGGGACAACGAAAAGCTGACTTCACCTACCTGAAGATATAGCACTGTATAGGGCGTAAATGGATAAAAACCACTTACCCCAGAACGTGCTAAAAGGGCTGGAATTGCAACAGGGATGAATGGAGTATCTATCGTGCATGGAGTTAACTCATACCGATTTGCCGGAGACGATCAGGACGAGGACTTACCTGAAAGATAAGCCTCTGGTCTATTCGCTGGGAGTGCTGCACCTCGGTGCAGTAGGTTTGACCGGTTACTTTCTTTATGAAGACACATCAGTATTTATTGCGGTCGGTTTAATGCTTTTGCTTGGCCTATTCCTTTTCAGTATCTGGTATCGCGATTTCAGAATTCGCAACAATGTTATTGAGATCACTCCGCAATATCTGAGAATTGACGATTGTGAATTCAAAGAGATTCCATGGTCAGACATTTCCCGCTTGGAAGTCGTTGATCACTTCAGCGCGCGCCTTGGTCGCTTTGTGCATCTCTTTATCTATGCGAAAAACAACGACAAGTACACTTTCACGAAAAAAGGGGGCTTCCTCAATAGGCAACGGGCTGACGGCGGTATATTTGCTACAGATCTATATAATTACGCTGAGGACCACAAGAAGATCTTGAGGGAATTGTCTGAAGCATTGGAAAGTAGCCGGTTAATAATCTGGCCGTTATGATTTCTATGGATTGAAAGAGCGTCCCGTTACAACTGGGTGAGGCGCCCGATTGGTTCAGGAAGAACGACAAGCAGCAGGCAGGAATAAAAAATGGAATTGAACCAATTGTCAGCAAGATTCTTGACCCTTCTGTGTCTATTAACACTCCCCCTTCTTGCCCATGCCGGCGTCTACAAATGGGTAGATGCCAACGGCCAGACCCATTTCGGTGATCGCCCTCCGGCTCAGACGGCGTCCAGTGAGGTTGAGATCAATGCGGCGCCGTCCAGAACGGATCCGTCCGCTGAGGCTCGCCATCAGAACGTGACCCGTTTTCTGGATGAACAGCAGCAAGAGCGGAAGAAGCAGCAGGCAGCTGAGCAAAAGGCTCGCCAACAGTCGCAGAAGCAGGCAGAGCTATGCCAGAAACTGCAGGCGCGGCTGAAATACATGGCCAGCGTTTCCACGTTCTATGATCTGAACGCGCAGGGCGAGCGGGTGTTTGTGTCCGAATCGGAGAACCAGGCCATCCGTGAGCGCTTCCGGCAAAAGGTGGCAAAAGCCTGCGATCGCTGAGCGCAAACACCCGAAAAACACCCTGAACCCACGCAAAAGGATTTGTGATGATGTCCCCCTGCCAGAACAGACTTCGCTGGCTGCTGATGGTCGGCAGTCTGATGCTCGCGGTTGTCAGCCACGCTAAGCCTCCCGGTCTCACGCTGGCTGAGGTCTACGAGCCGGGCATAGCGCTCGATGAATACTGGGTCAGCGAGAAATACGATGGCGTTCGGGCGTATTGGGATGGCAGCCGTTTCCTGTCACGGCAGGGCAACGTGTTCAGGGCACCGGCGTGGTTCACCCGCGGCTGGCCTTCCGTGCCGCTGGACGGCGAACTGTGGATGGGGCGTGAGCGGTTTGATGAGCTGTCCGGCGCGGTCAGGCGCCATGAGCCCAGTGCTGCACAATGGCGCCAGATACGTTTCATGGTGTTCGACCTGCCCGCCAGCAGCCGACCGTTCAGTGAGCGCATTCCGGCGATCCGTGAGCGGGTCGGGGCGACGGCGTCGCCGTACCTCAAGGCAGTGCCACAGTGGCGGGTGTCCACGCATGCCGAGTTGATGGTCACGCTCGATCGTGTGATTGCCTCCGGGGGTGAAGGGCTGATGCTCCGTCACGGCGCCAGCCGCCATCAGGCCGGGCGCTCGGAGTCGTTGTTGAAGGTCAAGCGCCACAACGATGGGGAGGCGGTGGTGGTGGACCATCTGCCTGGCAGCGGCAAATACCGGGGTGCGTTGGGTGCGCTGTTGGTGGAGCTGGACGACGGTCGTCGCCTCCGGTTGGGCAGTGGCCTGAGCGACGCCGAGCGATTCGATCCCCCGCCGATCGGTGCGGTGGTGACCTATAAACACTTTGGTTACACCAGTACCGGGCTGCCACGCTTCGCGAGTTTTCTGCGCGTCCGGGCGGATGAGCCGCCCGCCGCGGCCACCGGCGCTGATTAAGTAAACGTCATGCCACTTATCGATCCCTGTGCTACGTTTAATGAACCTCCGCCCTCAACGTCAAACAGAGCGGGGAGAGCATAGTAGTCATCGGAATGCCGTAAACGCAGTGTCGAAACTGACAGGAGGCAGCAAATGGAAGCGAAATCCGCACAGGACGATTACAACCGCGTGAAGGAAGATCTGCAGGCGCTGAGAGAAGACCTCGCGAAACTCACCAAAGCCGTCGCTGATGGTCAGAAAAGTAACATCAGCAGCCTGCGGGACGAGATACGCCGGGAGAGCCGGGAGGCCCTCGATAGCGTGCGCAAGCGCGGGGATGAGGCTCTCCACCGCGCCCGTGATGCCGGTACCAAGGCGGTTCACGACGTGGAGCATCAGATCGAGGAGCGGCCTTTCCTCAGTATACTCATCATGTTTCTGGCAGGGATCCTGATCGGGCGCCTGCTCGATCGTTGATCATGCTTGATTCCCCGCAAGTTCAGAGTGCCGTGCGCAAGGCCGTCGCCGCCGTGCTTGGTTTTATGTTGGCGCTGGTGTTGCTGACGGCACTGCTGATTACCGGGTTTTATCTGCTGGTTGCTGCCGCAACCGCAGCGCTGACACCAGTCGTGGGCGAATCCGCGGCCTTGGCCATGGTCGGCGTGGTCTGTTTTCTGGTGCTTGCCTTGGTGTTCTACCATCTGACACGGCCGGCCCGTAGCCTGTCGAAGGGGGCGTCTTCACCATCGGGAGCCGGTTCGCCGGTGCAGTCGTTGCGGGAATTGATTCGTCGCAATCCACTGGAATCCGCCTTGGTGGCCTTTGCTTTCGGGATTGCGGAGCAGGGCGATCCGCGCCTGAAATCCTTGCTGTTGCAGGGCGGAATGGTGTTGATGAAAGAAGCGGAAGCGGAGGCGGCAAAGGGCGGAGAGGCCCCTGAGCCCGCGCCTGCCGAAGGTGAGGCGGCCTGACCCACAGTTGCCGCCACGCCAGACTCTGGCGAAAGCTCAGCCAATCGCTGTGATGGTTATCCGGGTACACTGGCAGGACGACATCATCACACGGCAGCCGCAAACATGAATTCAGACACCAGACCGGTGTGGCAGCGCCACGCGTCCGCCATCCTGAGCGGGTTCCTCGGGGATTGGCTGGAGGAACGCAACAACCCGCTGGCCTTGCCCATGGATATTTTCCACGGGCCCACTCCACTGGATTGCCGCGCCCCCCGCCTGGTTGAGCCGGGTTCCACGCTCTGCCTGTCCATTCACGGGCTGATGGAGCTGGAGTCGGTGTGGACCTTCCCGGGGCAGAGTGATGTCAGTTACGGTTCGCTGCTGAGTGGGACATCCGGCGATGTCACCCCGCTGACCCTGCGTTACAACACCGGGCGTCCGATATCCCGCAACGGGGAGGACCTGGCAGACCTGCTGGAGACGCTGGTGGCTGCCTGGCCGGTGCCAGTGGAGCGTGTCATTCTGATGGGACACAGCATGGGCGGGTTGCTGATACGCAGTGCCTGCCATCATGGTCAGGCGCAGAATCACCGTTGGCTTGCCAACCTGACCGATTGCGTTTATCTCGGGTCACCCCACGATGGCTCCTGGCTGGCCAAGGGGGCGAAGGCCACCGCCGATATGCTCAATCGCGCGCCCCGCGATTATCTGCGAGTGGTGGGAGAGGTGATTGATGTGCGCAGCGAGGGCATCCGCAATCTCTCCCGAGGCGAGGTGGTGTCGGCGGATCAGGCGGAGCCGCCGCTGGTTCCCGGGGCGCGGCACTTCGTTGTCTGCGGTCTGTTGGCCCGTTCACGGACCCACCCGGTGAACGCCCTGTTCGGTGATGCGCTGGTGCATGAGTCCAGCGCCCGGGGTCAGGAGCGTACGGGCTGGGAACTTGCAGGTGTCGCGACTTTTCCCGGTGTTGATCATATTCGTCTGGCGCATCATCCCGATGTGGCCCGGCAATTAGCGGAGTGGTTGCTATGAAAACCGGAAACGAACACGGCCACGAGTGGTGGCTGGGGCTGGCAGATGTGCTCACTCACGGTGTTGCGCAGGGGGCCGGGAAACTGGAGAGGGTACACCTGTCCATTGCTGACGAAACCTTCAACGTACTTGCACGCGTACCCGTCACGCGGCCCTGGAGCGAGGCGGTGCGGACCACGCACCATTCGGTGTCACGGCTGTCCTACCGCAGCGTTGCTGCGGTGGCAAACGGTGCGGGCAATCTGCTGCGTGGATCAGAAAAGCGGCGCTAAGTTACTTATAGAACTCATTATTTTCAGAACTTACATGAACAATGCATGACTGAATCTTAGGGGAGTTTTAACCCCCCGTCAGGCTTATGGCTAGTACGCTGATTTCATGCAATCGAGCGAAGGGTTTCGCGATTGCTGTCCGATATGAATGGAATTCTGAACTCATGAGGATGAAAGCGTATGAACTACAAAGCCAGTCTTGCATGTGCAACCGTTCTGACCACAGCGGTATTTGCTGCCCCGGCGGCCTGGGCTCAGGACAACACGACTCGGGACAGTTCCGGTTTCTTCATCAGTGGTAGTTACGGTGGGTACAAGTCCCACGGTGGTGAATTTGATGACGACAATGACCTGTTGGGTGCGTCCCTCGGTTACAAATTCAACGAGTTTTTCGCAGTGGAAGCGGATTACATCGATTTCGGCAAGTTCGGTGACGACGATGTGAAGGCCAAACTCAAGGGTGTTGGCCTGGGTCTGATCGGGCGTTTGCCGGTGACCGACACCTTTGGTGTGTACGCCAAGGCCGGTGCGTTCGCTTCCGCGTTTGACGTGGATGCATTCGACGAGAGCGAGACCTACGATGAGGTCAATCCGTTCATCGGCGCCGGTGTCGATTTCCGGGTTACCGAACAGCTGACCGCCTTTGCCGAATATGACCGTTACAACGTCGATATCGACGAGGACGATTTCAACGGTCAGGTGACCAACGACGGCCCGGACTTTGACACAGGGCGTGTGGGTCTGCGCTTTCAGTTCTAGGAAGCCCGGGCCCTGGCCCCGGCAGTGTCGGGCCTTCGCGCCTGGCACTGCTTTTTTTTTGCCTGCGTCACTGCCCCGTCAGTTTTCGGATGCCAGGACCGCTTTCACTTCAAGCCGGTTACGTCCGTTCTTCTTGGCAAGATACAGTGTCTGATCCGCCAGCCTGAGGAATTCGGACGGCGCCGTATCGGCTCCGGGAACCCCAATGGCCAGGCCGATGCTGATGGTGAAGTGAATATCCTGCTGTGAGGAAACACAGCGGTTGCTGGCCACGATTTCCCGAAAGTTGTCGAGGCGATCAATCATGTCTTTTTCATTCTGGTAGGTGGTGAATACCACGAACTCTTCCCCACCAAACCGGGCGATCCGGTCGGTTTCTCGCCGGAACTGGCTGCGCATTATTTCAGCCAGGGCCTTGAGGCACTCGTCGCCGGCTTCATGGCCGAAGGTGTCGTTAATCTTCTTGAAATGGTCGGCGTCCACCATGGCGACGGCGAACCCGGCCTGGTGCCGTTGACACCACTGGAAACTCTGGGCGAATTCACGATCAAAGTAGGCGCGGTTGCCCAACTGGGTCAGGTCATCGGTGACGCTGAGGTGCGCCAGTGTGGCATTGGCAATGGCCAGTTTCCGGTTCAGCCGGCCCAGCTTGCGGTTCCAGTAGAACATCAGCGCCAGAATGACGGTGGCAATCAGGGCCAGTTGCCACACCAGGGTGTAGTCCACTTGCTGTTCCAGCCTCACGGTGCGCCATTGCTCGTCCAGCATCTTGCGCTCTTCATCGGTCAGGCTGGCCACCAGTTTCTGCATGATGCCCAGCAGCACCGGCTGGTCGTTGCGGGTAGCCACTGAGAGGGTCCAGTCGGCGGGAATGCGGCCAATCACCTTGAGGTCTGCCAGCCCAAGCTCCTGCATGTAATGGCTGGCCGTGGCGAGGGTGGTGATGTAGCCATCCAGGTCGCCTTGCTGGAGCAGGCGCAGGCCCTCGAATTCACTGTCGACCTCCACCAGTTGGATTCCGGGCTGGCGTCGCCGTAACAGTTCCGCGAACGCGTAGTCGCCGACGATACCGACCCGCTGGCCTTCCAGCTCCCGCAGACGTTCGATGAACGGCGCTTCGATCCGCCCGATGACCACGTTGGGAATCTTCAGGTAGGGCTCGGTAAAGCTCATGAATTCTGACCGTTGCGGCGTTTTCATCGCCAGCGGGAACAGGTCGCAGCGACGCTCGCGGGCGGCGGTCACGGCGGAGTGCCAGTCCGGTGTCGCCAGTATGTCAAAGCGGATGCCGGAGCGGTCGGCGAACAGGCGGAACAGGTCTGCCGACAGGCCGATGTGGCGGCCCCGGTTGTCGATACCCTCCAGTGGCATCCAGTCCGGATCAACACACAAGGTCAGCCGCCGGTCCCGCTGTTGCAGCCACTGCTGCTCCTGCTCGGTCAGAGTCAGCCCGACGGGTTGCTCCCGGGGGCGGCTGAATGTGGCCCCGAGCCAGCGATCCTCAATGGTGCGCATTTCTGTGGGGCTGATGGCCGCCAGTGCCTGGTCAAGTATGTCCGCCAGAGGCGTTAGCGCATGGCGAACGCCAAGGCGCAAATCTTCCCCGGCCATATCGCCCAGTGACAGCTCACCGGCAATCCGTGTGCCGGCAATGCCCAGTTCCCGAATCCAGTAGTTGCCGTTGGGCAGGGCCGCCAGAACCACATCCACCGTGCCGTCGGACAGTGCTTCAAACATGGCGCGCTGGCTGTTGAAGGCCAGTGCGTTTTCACCGAGCGTTTCAGTAACGTCCGCCTGGTAATAGATTTCTGACCCAAAGGCGACCCTCAGACCTTTCAGGTCGCTCAGGTTGTTGAACAGCAGATCGCTGCGGCGGGTGAAGACCACGTTCGGAATCACGTGGTAGGGCTCGGTAAAGCGGGCAAACTTCCGCCGCTCATCGTTCATCGACATATTGGTCATGATGTCGATGTCGCCGTCGCGGAACAGCTCCAGCAGCTCCGGCCACTGGCCACTGACCGGAATCACCTCCAGGCCGGTGAGGTCCGCCACCCGGTTCAGTATATCCACGGTCAGACCCTGTAGCCTGCCGCCGTCCTCAAAGCTGAACGGGGCGTAGTCCCGCATCACGCCGACCCGCAGCGGTCCCAGTTGCTGCAGGTACTGGCGGTTGAAAGCGCTGAGGGCGAAGGTCTCGGGCTCAGCGATACGGGTGCCGCCAAACTCATACCAGCGCCGCAGCAGTTCACTGATGCGCTCCTGGGGCACGCTGTTCAGGCCGTCGCGGAGTTGCTCGAACAGCGGCTGGTTGGATTTCAGCACGCCGAGCCGGAAATCTTCCTGAGACTGGTCGCCTAACGGCGCCGGACCAGAGACCGTAAGAAAGCGGAAGCCGGCCAGGTTGGCGTAGTAGGTCAGGGTCAGTTCGGGGCCGATAATGACGTCCACCCAGCCGAAGGCCAGCGCACGGATCAGGCTGGGTATGGAATCGTAGGTGGTCAGATTGATGCCGTTGTCGACCAGCAGGTCACGGTAGTAGATATCCTGCACCACACCGACTTTCAGGGATTTGAGCTGTTCCAGCGAGTCGATATCGCCAACTGGGCGTTCCCGGTCCTGCATCAGGTAGGTCTGGCGAACATGGTAGGGCGGCGTGAACAGAATCTCCTGCGCCCGGGCTTCGCTGTAGGATATGCCATCGATGGCGTCCAGCTCGCCGTTCATGAACGCGGCGTAGATGTCCGGCCAGCTGCCGGCGCGGTAGGTGAAGGTCAGGTCGGTGTGCTGTTCTACCTCCTTGAGCACATCGATGGAGAATCCCGCGGCTTCCCGCCCGTTCATAGAGGAATAGGGCCGGTTGTCAGACACGATGCCGATGGATATGGTGCGGGAAGTCTCGGCAACCGCCGGCCCAGGGAGCAGAATGAGCAACAGTAACGCCATGCCGGACAGTAAATGGCCAACAGCCAGAGGGTAGAAGCGCAAAGAGGAGGGGGCGCTCATCGGATCATTCACAATCCTTTGTATCCAGAGTGGTCAGTGTAGACGTCCCACCGGATTTTTTCCTGCATCGTGAGACGCCATAACCCGCCGGATACGGTACAGTTTCAGGGGTGCCGCACACCACGCCACCACACCACACACAACACGGAGATGTGATGAAGGCAGCAACGATCGACTGGGCAACTACACCGGCTGCGGTCTGGCGCAGGCACCGGTCCGGACTGCGGGTGATCCGGCGGCTGGACCCGATCCAGTGGCAGGCGCTGACCGGCATTGAGCGGCAGCAGCAGGCCCTGGCCCGCAACACCGAACGCTTCCTGGCCGGCAAGCCGTCCAACAACGTGCTGCTCTGGGGCGCGCGGGGCACGGGCAAGTCGTCGGTGATCAAGGCCTTGCTGAACCGCTACCAGGACCGCGGCCTGCGGATGATCGAGGTGGACAAGGACGATCTGGTCAATCTGCCGGAGATCGTCGATGACATCTGTGATCTGCCGTACCGTTTCGTGATCTTCTGCGATGACTTGTCGTTCGATGTGGGCGAGACCGGTTACAAGGCCCTGAAGAGCGTTCTGGAAGGGTCGCTGGAACTGCCGCCGGAGAATGTGCGGGTGTATGCCACGTCCAACCGCCGGCATCTGATGCCGGAGTTCATGTCAGACAACCTCAAAAGCGAACTGCGCGATGGCGAACTGCATCCGGCGGAGGCTATCGAGGAACAGGTCTCGCTGGCGGATCGGTTCGGGTTGCAGCTGTCGTTCTACCCGTTTTCCCAGCAGGTCTATCTGCAGGCGGTAGACGCCCTGTTCCCGGACGTGGCGGATCGCGAGGCCTTGCACCAGGAAGCGATCCGTATTGCCACCGCCAAAGGGGTGCGCAACGGTCGATCGGCCCAGCAGTTCTATCGGCACTTTGCCGGCGACCACAACCGGGAGCGTTAGCCGCGGCGGGTCAGTGCTGCTTCGCCATGCGCAGGAAGCGGTGGTGAACCACCCGCACCCCCAGATAAACCAGCAGCAGAACCACCGGAATGGCCACCCCCAGTATCCAGGGCGGGTGCACCGGGAAGCCTGCCTGCTGCACCGAATCCAGCGCCAGTTTGAGCAGGCCTATCAGGTAGTAGGTGATGGCCACCACTGAGAAGCCCTCCACGGTGTGCTGCATCATCAGCTGGATTTTGGAGCGTCGGTCCATGGAACTAAGCAATTGTTGGTTCTGGCTCTGGATGGCCAGCTCCACCCGCGTGCGCATCATGTCCGAGGCGCGGTCGACCCGCCGTGACAGATCCTCCAACCGCTCACTCACCGCTTCGCAGGTTTTGACCGCCGGGGTCAGCCGCCGGGTCATGAACTCGGTGATGGTGAGGTGACCGCTGAGTTCGTCTTCCCGGAGCTCGTCGAGGCGGGTCAGCACCAGCCGGTGGTAGGCCCGGGTTGCGGAAAAGCGGAAGGTGGAGTGGGCGCGGAACGCTTCGATCCGCGCCGCGATGGCGGTCAGTTCCGCCAGCAGGGCCGGCTCGTCCACGTCCCGGTTGTCCGCCAGTGACTGGGTAATCTCCACCAGTTTCTGATCCATGTCGTTAAGGGACGGCGTGGTTTCCCGCGCCAGTGGCAGCGCCAGCAGTGACATCAGCCGGTAGGTTTCGATTTCCATCAGGCGCTGGGTCAGGCGGCCCAGCTGGCTGTCGGACATGTGGTGGTTCATCACCAGAAAGCGGCCGAACCCGTCGCTGTGAAGCTTGAACGTGCCCCACACCCGTGCCGCGCCTTCCTGGGGGCTGCTGCCCACCAGCCGCAGCCCTTCAAAGTGCTGGCGCACGTAATCCAGATCTTCCAGCCCCTGACCGGATTGCGCCTGCAGGTGGATGTGGAAAGCCGCAATCACTGTGCCGGCTAGCTCTTCCAGCCACCCTTGCGGCAGCAGGCTGATGCCGGTTTCTGAGAAGGGTGCGCCGTTCTGTGCCGGGTCAAGATTGATGAAGGTGTACGAAGCGAACTCCATATGCATTTCACGGCGCACCCGCAGATTGCCAAAGGTCTTCTCGAAGCAGCTGACCTCCTGCTGAGGCTCGGGTTGCCCCAGCAGTTGGTGGAGGCGCTGCGGATGGCGGAACTGGGCATCCCGTTGCTCGGGCCGGGTCAGCACCGCGATATGGGTTACCCGGGCCGGTGTTGGCAGGACCTGGAACGGGCGGGAATGCAGTTCGTTGTAGAGGTCATCCCGCAACGGATGAATCGCAAGTGCAGAAAGGCTCGAACCCACGCTGGTTGATCTCCATGGTGTGGCTTTGAAAAGCGGGCAAACCCCAAGGGTAGGGCAAAGGCGACCGCGGGAACATACGACCTGAGGATTGCCCCGAAGGTACCGTTGCCCAGCCATGGAGCGACGCGGCGTCAGACCGCCGGCAGCGTCACCGTGAACAGCACCCCGTCGTTGTGGTTGCTGGCAGTGACCGCCCCGCCGTGATGCTCGGCGATCAGTTTCACAATCAGCAAACCCTGCCCCAGGTGGCCCTCGTGGGCGCCGTCCCGCAGTGATACAAACGGGCTGAAGATGTCAGAACCCAGCTGCCGGGGCAGCGGTGGACCCTGATTGAACACTCCCAGTTCGAGGGACTTGCCGCGGTGGGCCAGCCGGACTTCAATCAACCCGCCATGGGCGGTGAAATCCCGCGCGTTATCCACCAGCTTGTCCAGCAACTGCACGATCAGCTCGGGCGAGCCGTGCATGGTGCAGCCGCCCGCAGGGCCTCGGTAGGTAATGCGATGGTCGGCATCCAGTTGCTGATAGGCGCGGGTGGTCTGATCAATCACCCCCGCTAATTCGAAGGTTTCCTTCTCGGCGTGGTCAAAACTCTGTTCCAGCCTGGCCGCTTCACTCATACCGTTGAGGATCTGGCTCAGGCGCTCGGTAGCCGAGGCGGCGCGATCAATGTAATTGCCGCGCTCGGTTTCGGATTCGGCATGGCGCAGGTTGTCGAGGGACGAGCGAACCACCGCCACCGGTGTTTTCAGTTCGTGGGACAGCCGGCGGGAGAAGCTTTCCAGGTAGTCATTGTAGCCGTGCAGGCGGGTGACCATCTGGCCGAAATGCTGCTGCAGCTGCCCCAGTTCGTCGCGGGCTCGGGTGTCGGGCAGGGTGCCGACAATGCGGCCATCGTCATCAACGCTGGCACTGACCGCCCGCTGCAACCGGGTGATGCGCCATGACAGCCAGCTGACGTAGCCCAGCAGTACCAGCATCAGCGCCACCACCAACAGGGTGCTGCGGGCAATCACCGAACCCAGGGTGTTGCCGGAAAGTGCCAGCAACTGATCCAGTGACTGCTCCAGCACCAGGGTGCGGCCATTGAACACCGGTTGCGTCACCATCAGCAGGGTGTCGCCACTGCGATGACGCACCAGCCCCTCGTCCGGCAAGGTGTGCGGTTCAGACCGGATGGTGGTGTCGTCGATGGGGAGGGGCTCCGGCTGGTAGAAGCGAACCAAGGCCCGCAGGCCGTTGAGGGCAATCTGCTCCACC
>JAEPMM010000131.1 GCA_017643965.1 Marinobacter sp. | reverse complement strand
GGTGAACAGGGCAATCTTGCGACGCGAGCTGGCGTCCACCTCATGCTCCGAGCGGCACAGCAGTATATCCGGCTGCAGGCCGATAGAGCGCATTTCCTTGACGGAATGCTGGGTTGGCTTGGTCTTGATCTCACCGGCCGTAGCAATGTATGGAACCAGGGTCAGATGCATGAACAGAGCACGCTGGGAACCCACTTCGACCTTGAGCTGACGACAGGCTTCCAGGAACGGCAGGGATTCAATATCGCCAACCGTACCACCGATTTCGATCAGTGCCACATCAGCGCCGGCAGCCCCTTCAACAACCCGACGCTTGATCTCGTCAGTGATGTGAGGAATCACCTGAACGGTTCCGCCCAGGTAGTCACCACGGCGCTCCTTGCGGATCACCTCTTCGTACACCCGGCCGGTGGTGAAGTTATTACGCTTGCTCATCCGGGAACGGATGAAGCGCTCATAGTGGCCCAGATCCAGGTCTGTTTCCGCGCCATCCTCGGTGACAAAAACCTCACCGTGCTGGAACGGGCTCATGGTGCCGGGGTCCACGTTGATGTACGGGTCCAGCTTGAGAATAGTGACCTTCAGGCCGCGCGCCTCGAGGATCGCAGCCAGCGAGGCTGATGCGATACCTTTCCCCAAGGAGGACACGACACCGCCGGTGACGAAAATATAACGCGTCATGCAAATTCCGTGATTTGTCTGGTTCGGTGAAGGAGGGAGATTGTCATCTCAAGATGGGACGCCAGACTACCAGAAAGCCCCCTCTTACTCAATCACATTCCCGCTCCACAACGATGCGCCAGCCGGCAGCCGGGGCCTCCCCACAGTATCTATCCGAAAGCCACAGATCGCCAACGGCAACCAGCTCGCCAGCCACCTCCGGACCCTCGAAAACCAGCGGTATTCCGCCTCTTTCCCAGGGTGGGACCCGCTGCTCCTGCAGCCATTTTTTCAGAGGTTTCGAAGGGCCATCCAGCCGCGGCCGGATGCGCTCTCCCCCTTTCCTCGTAGATATCCGTATTGGCGGCGGCGTGCTGACCGGGTTAGCTCCGGGCTGCAGCGCCAGTCGCAAGTGTCCGCAGGTGACCGGCTGCCCCGGTAACAACGGTTGCGGCACAACCGCGTCAGCGGGCTCGTCCGGCACCAGATAGATCCAGCCATGGAATCGGCGCAGCGCGTAACCCTCACCGCGGAACTCGGGCTCCCGGTCCGGCGCAGCCAGCAGCAGATCGTTGAGCGCCTGTCCCCAGTTGGCTACGGTCGGAAACCGGTATCCGCCGCGGGTTATCCACCAGTGCAGCAGGTTTTTCTGCTCCACATGACTCAAGCCCAGCATCTGCGCCACGCGTAGCCGACCCTCACCACCGGCAACTGAAGCGTAGTGGATCTGCTCGAGCGATGCCGCCAGCGCTTCCTGCTCGCCACAGGCGCGGGCGCTGTGCCCCAGACGTTTGATCAGTGAGGGCCAGCGGGATTTCAGCACGGGCATGATCGAGTGACGCAGAAAATTACGGTCGTAGGTCTCATCGTTGTTGCTCGGATCCTCCATCCACCGCAGCCCGGCCTCCCGCGCCCAACCTTCGATCCGCGCCCGGCTGAACGTCAACAGTGGGCGGTGAAGCTGCCCCTGCCCCAGCGCTCGGGTTGACGGCATACCAGCCAGGCCGCCCACGCCACTGCCCCGCAACAACCTGAACAGCACCGTTTCGGCCTGGTCGTCACCGTGATGGGCCATCAGCAGCAGTTCACCGGGTTGCAGAATACGCTCGAACACGCTGTAGCGGGCATGGCGCGCGGCTTCTTCAACGCCCCCGGTGGACGCGTTGGGGCCCCGGTTGACCGGTACCGAGACCTTCTCAACGGTCAGCGGCACACTCAATCGCGCACACAGGTCGCGACAGAACTGCTCAACCTCAGCGGCATTGGCTTGTAGCTGGTGATTGACGTGCACAGCCAGAACCGGCGTCCGGTCCGCGCAACAATGAGAAATCAGGTGGAGCAGGAGAACCGAGTCGAGGCCGCCGCTGAGGGCGACCCACACTCGTGACGCATCGGGAAGGTGCCGGACGGCATTAATCAGCTCCGCCGGCCAGGAGAAATCCGCGGCGGATTTACCGCCCGGTGTCATATCGGGTCAGCCGCTCGTAACGGCGGGACACCAGCTCATCAGTGGGCAAACGACTCAGTTCCGCAACGCCTTTCTTGAGCGTGGCGCGGAGTGACTGGGACATCTTTTCCGGATTGCGGTGCGCACCACCCAGCGGTTCCTTGATGACGTTGTCCGCCAGCCCAAGATCCTTCAGGCGATCGGCAGTCACGCCCATGGCTTCGGCAGCCTGGGCTGCGTATTCGGCGCTTTTCCACAGAATGGAGGCGCAGCCTTCTGGTGAGATGACCGCGTAGGTGGAATACTGCAGCATGTTGAGCTGGTCACAGACACCGATGGCCAGTGCGCCGCCGGAGCCGCCCTCGCCGATCACGGTGGAGATAATGGGCGTTTTAAGACGCGACATCACGGCCAGGTTAAAGGCGATGGCTTCACTCTGGCCGCGTTCTTCGGCACCGATGCCCGGATAGGCGCCCGGCGTGTCAATGAAAGTCAGAATCGGCATCTTGAACCGCTCCGCCATTTCCATCAGGCGCAGGGCCTTGCGATAACCCTCGGGGCGCGGCATACCAAAGTTGCGTTTGACCTTGTCACGCACTTCCCGCCCCTTCTGATGACCAATCACCATCACCGGTTTGTCATCCAGACGCGCAGTGCCGCCAACGATCGACAGATCATCGGCGTACCGGCGATCACCGTGCAATTCGTCGAAGTCGTCAAAGATCATCTCGATATAATCGAGGGTATATGGACGACGGGGATGGCGGGCGAGACGCGCCACATCCCACGGCTGCAGATCGGAAAAGATGCTTTCCGTCAGGCTTACGCTCTTGTTCTTCAGCCGGTTGATTTCATCGGAGATGTTGATGTCGGTATCATTACCCACCATGCGAAGCTCTTCAATCTTCGCTTCCAGGTCGGCAATGGGTTGTTCGAAATCCAGATAATTAGGGTTCATGATGTTCCATCATTTGATTGCCAGACGGAAAATTCATCCCGCCAAACCAGAATTTTGGACAAAGATAGCAGCGCCCGACGCGGGGCTAAAGCGGACATTGGTATGAGTCCGCTTTCTGACAAAACTGTAACTTATCAATATGTCAGCCGGGGCACCAGACCGAACCTTGCCGGACTACCTCAATCATAGACCAGTTCCACGGCCCGGTCGCCCACGAGGTAGCGAAGTTCCAGCAACAGGTCGTCATCAGGCTGAACTCGCCACCCTTCTCCCAGTTCTATGCGGGTACTGGCGTCGTTGCTGCTGTACTCGATCCACACCGGGCTGCCCTCACAACGGAACGGCCTGAGGGTGCTGTCGAGTTTGTCGAGCAGGCCGTTCTGGAGTTGGTCCGCATGAAGTGACAGCTTCAGTCCGCGGCTGAACTGCTGGCGCGCGGTACCCACATCCATCACCGAGCTGACACGCATCTTCATCTGCCCGGAGTAATCGTCATGGCTGACCTGTCCTTCCACCACGATGACCTGATCCGACTGCAGCAATTCCCGGTTTTCGAAAAAGGCCTCCGAGAACAGGGTCGCCTCGATGCGGGCACTGCGGTCGTCGAGAGTGATGAAGCACATGGTCGAGCCGGTGCGGGTCTTCATGGTGCGCTGGGCAACCACCAGACCGGCCACCCGCTGGGGGGATTTGTTGGGCTTCAGGTCGGCAATGGATGAGCGCACAAACCGGCGCACCTCCCGCTCGTACTCATCGAACGGGTGCCCGGTCAGATACAGCCCGAGGGTGTCTTTCTCCCCCTTCAGCCGTTCTTTCTCCGGCCACTCCCGCACCTTGGCCACGTCTTCGTAGGGGTCGGCGTCACCACTGGCCTCCAGGGTTTCCCCGAACATGTCCATCATGCCCACGGCATCGTTGCGGGACTGCTGACCGGCTTGTTGCACGGCCTTGTCGATACTGGCCATCAGCTGCGCACGGCCGGCACCCAGCTTGTCCATGGCGCCGGAGCGAATCAGCGCCTCCATGGCCCGTTTGTTGACTTTCTTCGGGTCCACCCGGCGGCAGAAATCGAAAATGTCCTGATAGGGTTCGCCATCGGCGCGGCCGTCCACAATGCTCTGGATCGGCCCTTCCCCGAGGCCCTTGATGGCGCCCAGCCCATAAACGATCTGACCTTCATCGTTCACCGTGAAGGTGAACTCGGATCGGCTGACATCCGGCACCAGCAGGTCCAGCTTCATGTTCCGGCACTCTTCCACCAGCGTGACCACCTTGTCGGTGTTCTGCATATCGGCGGTGAGTACCGCGGCCATGAATTCGGCCGGGTAATGGGCTTTCAGCCACAGAGTCTGATAGGACACCAGCGCGTAAGCGGCGGAGTGGGACTTGTTGAAACCGTAACCGGCGAACTTTTCCACCAGGTCGAAGATGTTCTCTGCCAGGGTTTTGTTGATGCCGTTGTTTTCGCAGCCGTCGAGGAAGATCTGTTTCTGCTTGGCCATTTCCTCGGGTTTTTTCTTACCCATGGCTCGGCGCAGCATGTCCGCGCCACCAAGCGTATAGCCGGCCATCACCTGGGCGATCTGCATGACCTGCTCCTGATACAGGATGACCCCATAGGTGGGCTCCAGTACCGGTTTCAGGCCTTCATACTGATAGTCCGGGTGCGGAAAAGACATCGGCTGACGGCCGTGCTTCCGGTCGATAAAGTCATCCACCATGCCGGACTGCAACGGGCCGGGGCGGAACAGCGCCACCAGGGCGATCATGTCTTCCAGGGAATCCGGTTGCAGGCGGCGGATCAGGTCTTTCATGCCGCGGGATTCCAGCTGGAACACCGCCGTGGTTTCCGCTTTTTTCAGCATCTCGAAAGACGGCGCGTCCACCAGCGGAATCTCGTTGATATCCAGCGGTGCCAGCCCGCGCTTTTCGCGGCGCGGGTTGATCATCTTCAGAGCCCAGTCGATGATCGTCAGGGTGCGCAGACCGAGGAAGTCGAACTTCACCAGGCCGGCGTCTTCCACGTCGCCCTTGTCGAACTGGGTGACCAGGCTACCACCTTCGTCGTCACAGTACAGTGGCGAGAAATCGGTGATCTTGGTGGGGGCGATGACCACCCCCCCGGCGTGCTTACCGGCGTTCCGGCACACCCCTTCGAGCTTCAGGGCCATGTCCCAGATTTCCTGGGCCTCCTCGTCGTTTTCAAGGAATTCGCCGAGCTGGGGCTCCTGCTCGATGGCCTTTTCCAGGGTCATGCCCGGTTCGAACGGAATCATCTTGGAGAGCTTGTCCGCCAGACCGTAGGACTTGCCCTGCACCCGCGCCACGTCGCGCACCACCGCCTTGGCCGCCATGGTACCGAAGGTGATGATCTGGGAGACCGCCTCCCGCCCGTACTTCTCCGCCACGTAGGCAATCACCCGATCGCGGCCTTCCATGCAGAAGTCAACGTCGAAATCGGGCATGGAGACCCGCTCCGGGTTCAGGAAGCGCTCGAACAGCAGGTCGTATTCCAGCGGGTCGAGATCGGTGATCAGCTGGGCATAGGCCACCAGCGAGCCGGCACCGGAACCCCGGCCGGGGCCCACCGGCACGCCGTTGTTTTTCGCCCACTTGATGAAGTCCATCACGATGAGGAAGTAGCCCGGGAACCCCATCTGGATGATGATATCCAGTTCGAAGTTCAGGCGGGTGTAATAGGCTTCCCGCTTGGCATCGTACTCGGGGTCGTCCTTGCTGAGGGTTTTCGCCAGCCGCTCCTCCAGCCCTTCCTCCGACACCTTGCGGAAGTACTCATCCATGGTCATGCCATCGGGAATCGGGTAGTTCGGCAGGAAGTATTCCCCCATACGCACCGTGACCGAGCAGCGGCGGGCAATCTCCACGGTGTTCTCGATGGCTTCCGGAATATCGCTGAACAGCTCGATCATCTCGTCGGCGCTGCGCAAGTACTGCTGGTCGCTGAAGCGGCGGTCCCGGCGGGGATCATCCAGGGTGCGACTCTCACCGATGCAGACCCGGGCCTCGTGCGCCTCGAAATCGTCTGCGTAGAGGAAGTGAACGTCGTTGGTGGCAACGACCGGTATCTCCAGTTGTTCCGCCAGCTCAACGCTCAGATGCAGGCAGTCTTCGTCGCCGGCACGACCGGTGCGCTGCAATTCCAGGTAATAGCTGTCCGGGTACAGCTCGGTCCAGTAGCGGGCGCGCTCGCGGGCCAGATCCGGCTTGCCGGCCAGCAGCGCCTTGCACACGTCGCCCATCTTTCCGCCGGACAGGGCAATCAGTCCGCCGGCCCGGGCTTCCAGCCAGGCCCGCTGAATGATCGGCTTGCCGAACCGCTGCCCCTCGGTGTAGCCCTGGCTGATGATTTCGGTCAGGTGCAGGTATCCGGTGTTGTCACGAGCCAGCAAAGTCAGGCGAAACGGGTTTTCCGGCTCTTCCGGGTTGTCCACCCACAGGTCGGCGCCGATGATCGGCTTCACCCCCGCGCCGGTCGCCGCTTTGTAGAAGCGCACCAGTGAGCACATATTGGACTGCTCGGTCAGCCCCACGGCTGGCATGTCCAATTCCGCCACACGACTGACCAGCGGCTTGACCCGCACCAGCCCATCCACCATGGAGTATTCGGAGTGTACGCGGAGGTGTACGAAGGTTTGCGCCATAACGTCGGGGGATTCCTGCTGTTGAATGCCAGTCACGGGTGGTCTCAACCGCCCGTCAATTCTTTCAGTTGCTCTTCAGTCTGCGGCCCGAAACGGGTTTCGCGCAGCTCTCCGTCCGGATCAATCACAAAGGTGGCAGGCAGCGCCACGGGCGTCTTCCAGCCGAAGTCACCGCCGGGATCCTCCGCCAGCATGGTGAATTCAATGCCCATGGTGTCACCCAGATCCACCAGTTCCTGGCCACGGATGCCATCGAAGTTCACGCCCAGCACCGTGACGTCGCGGCTTTCGTTCATCCGATTCAGCTCCGGGATCTCCTCAAGGCAGGGCTTGCACCATTCGGCCCAGTAGTTCACCAGAACCCATTGCCCACGGAGGTCGTCCCAGTCGAGGGATTCGCCGCCGGCCTGCTCGAACTCCAGCTTTTCACAGCCGGCCAGCAACCCGAACGCAGCGATGACCATGACGGTGGTAAACAGATTCCGACAACGAAACCTTGCAGGGTACTGCACGGGGAGTCCTCCTGTTAGACTACGGGGCATCCGGAATTCAGGACAGCCAAACTCAACTCAGGCCAGAAGATGACAGAACCGACCCGCATTTTCCACAATCCCCGCTGCTCAAAATCCAGACAAACTCTTGAACTGCTGACAGCGCGCGGTATCGAACCCGAGATTATACGCTACCTTGAAACCCCACCGACAGAGCAGGAGCTGCGACAGATTCTGAATCGGCTGGGGCTTGAGCCGCGGCAACTGATGCGCAAGGGTGAAAAGGAATACCGGGAACAGCACCTCGACAACGACGCCCTGAGTGATGACGAGCTGATCCACGCCATGGTGGCGACGCCCAGGCTGATTGAACGCCCGATCGTCGTTCATGGCGACAAGGCGGCCCTTGGACGCCCACCCGAAAACGTGCTGACCCTATTCTGAGCGGAGCGTAACCATGTCGTCCGAAACTGCCTACGTGCTCGTACTCTATTACAGCCGCAGCGGCCAAACGGCTGAATTGGCCAGCCAGATTGGCCGGGGCGTGGCCCGTGTCAGCGGTATGGAGGCACGCATTCGCGCGGTGCCACCGGTATCGCCGGACACCGAATCCACCTTACCGCCAGTGCCCGAACACGGCGCGCCCTATGCCAGCAAGGACGACCTGGCCCAGTGCGCGGGCCTGGTCATTGGCAGCCCGACCCGTTTCGGCAACATGGCCGCGCCACTCAAGCATTTCCTCGATGGCACCGGCGACCTGTGGCTCAGCGGTGCGTTGGCGGGCAAGCCGGCCGGGGCGTTCACCTCCACCGGCAGCCTGCACGGCGGGCAGGAAACCACCCTGCTGACCATGATGATGCCGCTGCTGCACCACGGCATGGTGCTGTGTGGCGTGCCCTATTCTGAACAGGCGCTGAACGAGACCATGTCCGGTGGCACTCCCTATGGCCCCTCTCACTGGGCCGGCACCGGCGAACAGCAGCCGCTGACGGATCATGAGAAGGCCATATGCCAGAGCTTTGGTGAGCGGCTGG
>JAEPMM010000248.1 GCA_017643965.1 Marinobacter sp. | reverse complement strand
GAAGCTGCTTCAGGTCAAGGGCACCATTCGCTGTCGTGTGCTGTTCTGATTCAACGAACAGACCTGGAACAAAAAACGGGAGCCAATGGCTCCCGTTTTTTGTTCCGGCTACATCACAGACGGATGCTTACTGCGGTACCCGCATCAGCAAATTCGGTGAGCCTGTTCCGATTCCACTCAGAACGTTGCCGGTGGACAGATCCAGAATGGTCGCTGCCACCTGATCCGGCGACAGATTGCCCTGCTCGCCGAGGATCAGCGCAGCCATGCCAGCCACATGCGGGGAGGCCATCGAGGTTCCACTGATGGTGTTGGTGTCAGTGTCTGACTGGAACCAGGCCGCGGTGATATCCGAACCCGGAGCAAAGAGATCGACGCAGGAACCGAAGTTGGAGAACGAAGAACGCTGATCGTTACGGGTGGTGCTACCCACCGTGATCGCGCGCTCAACGCGGTTGGGCGATCCTGAGCAGGCATCGGCATTACTGTTGCCCGCCGCCACGACAAAGGTCACACCCGCTGCAATGGCACCCCGTACCGCATTATCCAACGCGGTGGAGTCGCCGCCACCCAGTGACATGTTCGCGATGGCAGGGGCCTGATGATTTGCCGCGACCCAGTCCACGCCCGCGATGACATCTGCATTGGCGCCCGCGCCCGAGCAATCCAGCACCCGCACCGCCGCCACCGACGCTGACTTGGCCACACCGTATTCCGTGCCCACCGCTGTGCTGGCCACGTGAGTGCCATGCCCATTGCAATCGGTGGTATCGGTGGGATCCGCCTCGCCGCCGAAATTCAGAATGGGACCGAGCAGCGGCAGACTTCCGACGCCAAGCAGCCCTGCGTCATTGGCCGCGAAATTCCGCCCCTCGATCAGCCGACCGGAGAATTCCGCGTGACTGCCCCGAATGCCCGTATCAATGATGTAGACATGACTGCCAGCGCCGGCCGAGGCGGGATAGCGGTACAGGCTGTCCAGAGGCAGGACGCTCTGATCCACCCGATCCAGACCCCAGGTGGCGTTCTGCTGCTCCTGCAGATTGGCAGCCACCACGCGATCAGGCTCCACGGCCAGAACACCCGGCAGCGAAGACAGCAGGCTGGCCTGCCCTTCGGTCAGGGTCACTGCGGCGCCGGTAAGCGCTGTGCCATACAGGTGCAGGACCTCGCCGCCGCCCACGGCATTCAACAGCGACTCCACGCTCGCTTGCAGTGAGGCCAGCCCCAGCAACTCGGGAATCCTGTCGTCGAGCGTAATGATGTAACGGCCCGGCAAAACGTCACCCGGCTTCAGGGACTCATCAACACTGGATTCGGGTTCGTCATTTCCAATGAGGCCAAGCCCGCCCAGCAGGCTGCCATGAAGTGCGGGTGCGGAAGCGGCCAATGCCAGACCGAGGCACATCGAGGGAAGGATTCGACGGGTCATAGGAGCATTCCTTCATTGTCATTATAGAGTTTGAGTTTTGCGATAATCTGTCACATTGCGGCCCGTTCCCCTATGTCACCAGGGGCCAAATCCCGTCTGCTGAACTGGTTTTAAGACGCCACCTTTGCACCTTGACTTGAGAAACCTGAGAAAACGACCATGGTTAAGTGAGTAGAAAGGCGTGAGTTCGCACACAAGTTCACCAACAGGAGCAGTACCATGTCGATGAAGGAATCCCTGTTAAAGAAGCTGGAAACCCAGACCGAACGCTGGAGCAAGCAGATTGACAGCCTGCGAGCGGACGCGGAACACAAAATGGCCAAGGCGAAAGATGAGCAGGCCGAGGCCGAAATCCAACGACAGTTCTCCGAGAAGGTGCAGCAACTGGAGGACCGGATCGAGGATGCCCGCCAAAAGCTGGGCGAGGTCCGTGATTCCGGAGAGGATCAACTCAAGAACCTGAGAGAACGCATCGAGGAGTGGCTCCCCAGCAACACCAACTGAGGGCATGAAAAGACCCCGGCGCAACAAAGCGGCGGGGTTTTTTTATCAAGGTGCTTTTACTGCATTGGCACCAGTGTCAGCTCAACCCGGCGATTCTGCTCGCGGCCAGCGGCCGAGTCGTTGGAGGCAATGGGGTAGCGCGGACCGTAACCCACAGCGCGGGTGCGCTTCGGTTCAATGCCTTGGTTCAGGAGGAAATCCCGTACAGAACCTGCTCGACGCTCGCTGAGCAACTGGTTGTAACTCTGGGAGCCCGTGCTGTCCGTGTGGCCTTCAATCTGAATGATGGTCTTGTCGAATTCCTGTAGCACCAGGCCAACCGACTCGAGCGTATTGCTGAAGGTCGGCTTGATGGTCGACTCGTTGGTATCGAAGGTGATGTTGCCGGGCATGACCAGCTCGATCTCATCACCGTTACGCACCACGCGAACCCCGGAGCCCTCCAGCTTACGACGCAGTTCGGCTTCCTGCCTGTCCATGTAGTAACCGATGCCACCACCAATGGCAGCGCCGCCAGCGGCACCAATCAGCGCGCCTTTGCCGCGATCACTGCTGCTGGACGTTGCCGCGCCTATCGCTGCACCACCAATGGCACCAATAATACTGCCCTTGGTGGCACTGGAGGTTTTCTCTTCGCCCGTATAAGGGTCGTACGTCATACAGCCGCCCAGACCAACTGTGGCAACCGCGAAAGCGAGAATAGTTTTCTTCACAGCATTCTCCTGAGATTGTGTTCCTAGCAGGCCTCGGAAAGAGGCCCCGCGTGGTCGTTCAAAAAGGTGTCAATAATCGTATTGAACACCGTTGCTTGCAGGTCTTGCGCTTCATTCACCAGATGATGACGACCATCCGGTATTCTCAGTTCCTCAACCGAGGAAAATTTGTTTCTGATAATCCGCAAATTGTGTTGCCAGTCCACCGTCAGATCTTTTTCACCCTGAACCACGGTGACCGGGTAGTTGACCGGCCTGGCGGATTCAATGTGCGGCACCCACTGCCTCAGGGCACTGACCCAATCCACATGAACCGCCCTTGCCTGAAGCGGATCGTGCTCCCGAAGGAACTGCAGAAAGCGGGTGTTGCCGCTGTTCTGCGAGAACACTCGTCGCCAGCGTGTCAGAAACGGCTTGGCGATGCTGTGCAACATTTTGGCACCGAGCCAGCCTGCGGGTCTGACCAGGGGGGCCAGTAAAACCACCCGGCGGAAATCAGAGGTCTGCTGGTCGTGATGATTCGACAGCAGGTAATCAATCAGGATCGCTCCGCCTGTGCTCTGGCCCACTGCATACCATGGCTCCCGCACCTTGCCTCTCACGCCGGCAATCACCTCTGACAGCACCGCCTGGTACTCCAGGAAACTGCCAATGGCAGCCGGTGTCCCACTGGACAGGCCGTGGCCCGGCTGATCGTAGGCCAACACATCGAACCCTGCCCCGAGGCAACGGTCAATCAGCTGGCTGTAAAGTCCCACATGGTCAAAGTAGCCATGCAGAATAAACACCGTGCCCTTGCTCGCAGCGCCATCCGGTGAGCAGAAATAATGCACCATGACCTGATGACGTCCGGCGCTGACGTACCCCTGATGGTACTGCACGTCCGGGTGTTCCACCCAGAGATCGAGCCCGTAAAACCGGCAATAGGCGACCATTTCATCGCTCAGTTCGCGGTTGCCAGCGGGGTCGAACGGTTCCAGGCGCGCCAGTAGCGAGCTTCGGTGCCAGTCCGGAATTTCTATGGTATCTGTTTTCCAGTACACGTAGAGTTACACGCTCGTCATGAATGTGTCGTATCGATGGCCCTGAAGCCCCTTGCTCACATGAGCATTCGGCACTAGGTTAGCACACCACCGTCTAATCACGGGCAGAACCTGTTCATTCTCACGGAGAAATTCATGCTGCAAAACGTGCTTGAAGCCGGCCTGCGCCAGACCATGTGCCGAGTCATCCGCCCATGGCTTCACCCGGCAATTCCAGTGCCCCTGCAACGCACTCTGATTGCCCAGGCATACCGCAGTTCGGTTCCGCCCCGGGGCAGCAGGTTTACCAGCGTCACCATCGGCGGTATACCGGCCACCCGCACCGAGCATGGGCATCCCGGAGCAGGCATCGTGCTTTACCTGCACGGCGGTGGTTACATCATCGGTTCGTCTTCGACCCATCGCGGCCTGACCGGCCACCTGGCCAAAGCCAGTGAACGCGCCGTCATTACGCCCGATTACCGGCTGGCTCCGGAGCACCCGTTTCCCGCCGCGCTGGAGGATGCCGAGGCTGCCTATGACGCCCTTCTGACGGAGGGTCATGATCCCGCGTCCATAGCCATCGCGGGCGACTCGGCCGGTGGCGGCCTGACCGTTGCACTGGCCATGAGGCTGCGGGACAAAGGCCGACCACTGCCGGGTTCACTCGCCGTGCTGTCGCCCTGGGTCGACCACACGCATGAACATCTGTACTCACCGGAACGCGAACCGGTGCTGCAGGCACGTTGGATTGACAAGGCCGCGCGCCTGTATTGCAGCCATGAATCCCGCACCCATCCGTTCATTTCACCGATTTACGGCGATCTCAACGGACTGCCGCCGCTGCTGATCCAGGTGGGCAGCGAGGAAATACTGCTCAACGATGCCCAACGGCTGGCGGATCTGGCCACGCAGCAGGGTGTCACCACAACGCTGGAGATATACAATAGTCTCTGGCACGTGTTCCAGGTGCACGCCGGTCAGCTCAACCGGGCAACCGACGCCATCAAAGCCATCGCCCGCCATATCAGCCAACATCAGGCAACGTAACCTCCCCTCGTACCAACGCCTCCTTGCGGGTACGTGGCCACTGTTTGAGGTGCCACTCCAGCCGGGAGGCAACGCTGCGATCGCTCACCGCAACCGAGAACACCAGTTCCAGCGGCCCCTTGCCCCGTAAGCTGCGGGCACCCTTCGGCGCCCCGGCCTGATGCTCGGCAAACCGGCGCGCCACATCGGTGGTAATACCGGTGTACAAGGCCCCCCTTGCCGTCCGCACCATGTAAAGATGCCAGCGGCTCATGAACCGCTCACTCCCGCCAGCCTTGCCCGGGTTTTGTGCTGTTGGATCCAGAGCCCGGCAACGATGAGCACCAGGCCCACGTAGGTTGACGGCAGAATTACCTCGCCCAGAATCACCGAAATAAACACCAGAGACAGAAACGGCGATATAAAAATCAGATTGCTGACACGGGAGGTGTTCTCGGCTTTTTTCATGGCATAGGACCACAGCACAAACGCGATGCCCATCTCGAACACCCCAACGTAAACCGCCGCCGCCACCGCAGTACCCGGTTCAACATCAAAGCCATCGGTCAGTGCGCAGATGGTGACAATCACCGGCAGCCCGCAGAGAAAGTTGAGAAACAGCCCCACCACCGGATCCCGGGTATCGCGGGTGGCGATGATCCAGTAAGACGCCCAGATCAACGTGCTGCCAATGGCCAGCCCGACGCCGAG
>JAEPMM010000096.1 GCA_017643965.1 Marinobacter sp. | reverse complement strand
TCGCCATGGCGTCCTGCAGCGGCCTCAATTCCCGGGGGAAAATAAATGTGCCCAAGCGCCAGCCACCGGCACCGGCCCACTTGCTCAGACCCGTACTGATGATGGTGCCTTCGGGGTAATAGCGGGCGATGGATTTGTGCCTGCCCTCGAAATGCACTTCGCCGTAGATTTCGTCCGACAGCAGAATCAGCTTGTATTTGCGGGCCACGTTGGCGATGGCCAGCAGCTGGTCGTCGGTGTAGGTGCAACCCGTGGGGTTGGACGGGTAGTTCAGGATCAGTATACGCGGGCGTGACGGATCGTCGCGGCAGATGATGTCCAGCTCTTCCGCGGTCAGCTGCCAGTTATTCTCTGCGTGGGTGGGCAGCCAGTGTACCGAGCGGCCGATGATGCGGGCCTGGGGTGCGTAGGATACCCAGCTTGGCCGGGGAATCAGCAAATCACCGTAGTAGGCCAGCTGCAGGATGAACAGCAATTCCTTGGAGCCGGGGCCGATCAGCACGTCTTCCCAGGTGCAGCGCATGTGCTCGCCCCGGTTGATGTACCCGGCGATGGACTCCCGCAGGGCTTTCAGGCCCTTCACCGGCAGATAATCTTTTTCATGGGCATGCTGCTGCAGTGCCGTCACCACGCGATCGGGAACCGGGAAGGGGGATTGCCCCAGGCCCAGCTTGATGATGTCCCGGCCCTCGGAGCGCAGCTGATTGCTGAGCTCGTTGATGCGCAGGGTGGCGGAGGGCTGAATGCCCCGCACGTTCAGGTTAATCGCGTAGCGGTGGTCCGTGTGAATGTTCATAGTCCCGATCTGTTGGTGGAGGGTGTTACCGGCAGTATAGGAGCCTCGCCGGGTTCTGTGGTGGGGCGGATCATAGGTGATTGCCGAAGCGTCAGGCGGCGGTTATTCTTGTCGATTCGGCCTGGCGACCGGAAATTGCACAAATTGTTAAGCAGCAAACGGTCGGTTTCAGATCCTGGCCGTATAGTGTTGGCAACCGCAGCAACAACAACAGACACATTGCGGAGTCCATTATGGAAACCAGACCGGTCGGGGATACAACCCGGGCGTCTACGTCGGCCAATGGCTGCCTGCCGCTTGCGCGGGTGCTGATGGTGGATGATCACCCGTTCTTCCTGCTGGGCCTGAGCGCCATTCTGGAGCAGGACGGGCTGGTCAGTGAAGTGGCCGTGGCGGGTTCGGTCGCGGAGGCCGTGGCCGATCTTCAGGCCCACCCGGAAACCTCCATGGTGCTGCTGGACCTGGCGCTGCAGGGGGAGGCTGGCCTGTCGCTGTTTGCCGAGCTGGAGCGCCTGGGTTTGCCCATGCCGGTGGTGGTGATCTCCAGCCGCGAGGACGAGACCTCGGTGCGGGATGCCCGAGCCGCCGGTGCAGTTGGCTTTCTGCCAAAATCCTCAGGCCGCAAAAGCCTGATGAGAATGTTGCAGTGTGTCGGCGAAGGGCTACTGTACTACCCCACCTTGCAGGTGCCGTCCCGGGTGCCGGAGCACCTGACGCCACGGCAACTGGAAGTGCTGGCGCTGCTGGCGGAAGGCCTGCCCAACAAGCGCATCTGCCAGGCTCTGGACCTGACCGAGCACACCGTCAAAACCCACCTGAAAGCGATCTTTGCCCACCTCGGGGTGCATAACCGCACCGAGTGCGTTACTCAGGCGCGGTCGCTGGGACTGATCTGACCGCCTCGGGACGGTAGCGGGTGAGCTGTGAAATGGCCGCTCGCAGTCGCATGGGTAACAACGGTTTGTGCAGCACCCACAGATGGTGTTCCGCGTCGTATCCTTGCGGCAGGGCGGTATCAGCAGTCATCAGAATACCACCCACGACGGTGCCTCGTTCACTCAGACGGCCGAGCAGGGCGCGGCCCGACATGCCGGGCAGGTGCAGGTCGGTGACCAGAATGGCGCCAGTACTCTCGCGAGTGGCCACCAGGGCATCCTCGGCGGTGGCAAAGCCCCGGGTGGCATAGCCCCAGTGTTTCAGGGTTTCACAGACCCAGTGCCGTGCTTCGTCGTGATCCTCCACCACCACAAACGGATGGTTGCCTTCTTCGGTGGCCGGTGTCGTACTTTCCGCAAGGGGGTCTGCCGGGGGCGTCAAGGCCGCCGGCAGCGTGATCCAGAAACACGAACCCTGGCCGGGTACCGAGCGGACACCACAGCGCCCGTTCATCAGCAGCGATAGCTCCCGGACAATGGCCAGACCCAGGCCCAGCCCCGGGTGGGGCGCGTTACCCGCGTGGTGGCGGTAGAACGGATCGAACGCGTGACTCTCACCGGCCGGATCCATGCCCCGGCCGTTATCGCGGACCTCGATCCGCACCTGACCGGCTTCGCGCAAGGTGGTCAGGTCGATACGCTCAGCGCCACTGTGCTCGAGCGCATTGACTACCAGGTTCTGCAGGATGCGGTAAAGCAACTGGGGATCGGCCACCACCGCCAGTGCGTCGGTGGCCGGTGACAGGTTGAGCGTAACACCCATATGCCGCGCCTGCTCGCCGCAGGTTTCCCGGATCTGTTCCAGGGTCGGCCGGAGATCCAGCGAGCGTTGCTCGGGCGTCACCATGCCTTCCTGAATACGGGAAATATCCAGCACCGACGCCAGCAAACCGTTGAAGTGCCCGACCGATGCCTTGAGTTTCGTCACCAGGCTGGCCGGTTGCGGTGGCAGACCGTCGCCGTCAAGGTGCTCAAGAATCAGGCTGATCACATTCAGGGGCTGGCGAAGATCGTGGCTGGCCACGGTGATCAGCCGGGTTTTGCGCTGGCTCTCGATCTCGGCTTGCCGTCGTGACAACTCCAGCATCTGGCGGTCGAGGAAGTGGGCCCGTTGGCGGTGTTCACTGAGCCAGGAGCCGACCATGCCAATCACATTGGCGGTGGCGATGAAGAAGCCGTTGATCAGCAATTGCTGACCGGTCATCCCGGTGGCGTACTCGACCGACAGATAGGCCACCAACACCAGCAGCGAGACCAGTGAAACGCTGCGAAAGGGAATGCCCATCACGAAGTAACCGAACATCAGCATCAGCAGAATGCCCTCATATGGCAGCGGGTGCTGCTGTATGCGGGCCAGGGCAATGATGACCACAACACTCAATCCGCCGACCAGGTAGGCGCCGGTATAGAGTCTGGCGAACACGGCAGGAGGAATGCGGGTGTAGGACAGCCACCACACCACCGCGATCACAGGGCAGGTCACCAGCAGGCGCACCTTGACGGTGTCTTCCGCAATGCTTGCCGGCAGCATGGTGGAATCCAGCATCGCATAGAGAAGAAACAGCAAGAGGGCACTGGCCGATACAAGCCTGGCGCGGACCCGGATGCCTTCGTTTCTTACCCTGCGATAGCGCTCTTCCAGTTCCGGGCTGAAACGTAATCGCCAGAACCCGGTTTCGATCTGTTGCTGCAGCTGGGCCATGTTCATTGTGGTTCGCCTGCCGGTAACGAGGGACACTGTGGGAGTGTACCCTTGTCAGCGCGCCGGGAGTGGGAACACTGCACACTATGGCGAACGAGCGTCCAGGGCGCGCAGCCGTGCCCAGGTGCGGGTCTGTTCATCAGCGAAGTGTTCTTCCAGCAACCGGGCTTCCTGCGCGGCCGCCTCGTCGCTGGCCAGACCGGAGGTGCGAGCGCTGGCCAGTGCCCGCTGGTAATCCTGAAACCGGTCGTCAAAACGCTCCCGCTCCTCCAGGTAACCAACAACGTCGGTGATACGGTCTTCGTCGACACCCAGGGCTCGCAGGCGTTCACCCGCCTGCTGTGCTGAGCCGGCACTGGCGATGGCCTGTTGCCGTTGTTGATGACGTTCGCCCTCGGCCAGCATGCGGGTCTCTGTGCGGCGAATGACCTCGGGCAGCTGCTGGCGATGCCAGGCCTGCAGGTCCGTCTTGGCTTCGGCAGACAGGTCCTGGCGTTGCCGGATATCGAGGCTGGCCAGGGTGTAGTCGCCGTAGGCCTCCTCAAGACCAAAAAACGCCTCATGGGTTTGCCCGGAAAAGGATTGCCTGCGCAGCGCCTTGAGGTCTGCCAGGGCGGTTTTCAGGGTTTCCAGCTGATAGGCGGGATCGTGCTGGCGGGCAGGATCCAGGTTGCGATTGCCCATGGCCATCATCTCATCCTTGTAGCTCAGGTAACGATCCAGCAGAGCCATGGCCTGTCTGGCGGCGCGCTCCGGCAGGTGGCCATAGGCAAGAGCTTCGATCTCGGACAGCGCTCGCTCCGCCGGGACCTCGCCGATGGTGTTGAGGAAGTAGTCAAAGAAATCCCGGGTTTCCAGCTCAATCACCAGATTGCCATCGGCATCCGCCCGCAGGCGGCCATCAATGTCGGTGCCCGCGAGAGAGGGGGCGTAAGGAGTCTCGCCCAGGCTGGGGGGTGTTGAATGGGACAGGGTGTTACGGTGGTTGGCACTTGCGGGTGGCACCGCCACCCGGGGCGCCGGTGAGTCCGCATGCCGGGCTGCCGGCGCTTCGGAGGCATGGCCGGCAGGCGTTTCTGCGGGTTGCTCGGCCTGAAGCAGCCAGACACTGGCGCCGACAATAGGAATGACCAGCGCCAGCGGTAAAAGTGTGCGTTTAAGGGTGTGTGAGGCGGTTTTTGGCATAACAACGTCCTGAATCAGCAGGTTCAGCCATCAACGAAGCCCCTTCGTGAGGGGCTCCGCAATCGTGTCGACAGTTCCGGTGAGCGCGTATCAGAGGCCGCGGTTCTTCAGACGGTTGGCGTGGCTGCGATACAGCGAAATGGGGTCGGTGCGCCAGGAACGGGCACCGAACAGATGGTTGATGGCGTCCACATGGTTCATTTCGTAATGGGTGCCGATGACATTGCCCATCTTGGTAGAGCACTCGCCCACCAGACCATCGTTGGCTTCGTTACCGAAGGCCAGCGTGGTAACGCCGAGGAATGGATCAGTGATGTCGGTCCAGTTGGTCCACACGGCGGTACCGGTCCAGGAGAAGAACTTGATCTTGTTGCCGTTGATCCAGACGTCCTCGTTGGTGCCAGCGCAGGCGTCGCGATTCACGCCTTTCCAGCCCAGCGCGTCATTCAGTTGGGTGGTGCCACGGGTGGTCAGGGTTTCCAGTGCGGCGACGCCATCCTGGGGATTGTCGGCATCGGACAGCGCGTTCACCAGATCACCGAGGGCATTGGCGATGGCGCTGACACCCCCTTCCACATAGCTGCCCGGAGGCAGAATGCCGCGAGCCACATCCGCCACCCGGGAGCCCTTGTTGACGCCGTTGATCGAGGTGACCGACGCAACCTTGTGGGGGATCAGCGAGGCCGTCACCCGAGAGGTGGGGGCGCCCTGGCTGTGAGCCATGATGTTCACCTTGGACTCGCCCAGGCCGTTGATGTAGTTGGCCAGTTGCTGCCCGCGCTGTTCACTGCTGTTCACGAACGACACGCTGGCGGAATAGACCCGTGCGCCGCTGCGTTCGAGATTCCAGGGCACGGTATGGAAGTAATTGATCAGACCGCCGATGGTGTTGAACCCGGTTACACCGTGAACCAGAACAATCGGATGCTTGGTCTGGGTGTAACTGGCGAGGCTCAGGGTGGGTGCGGCAAGCAGGACAAAGCCTGCCATCACGGCGAGCGAGAGGAACTTACGCATGGTTGACTCCTGTTGTTTTTGTCGGTCGTTAGCCATGCCTGACTAACGTTTGTCGTCAATGCGTCGGAGATTATTGAGGATTGGCGGGGCGGTAAGAATCGCCCATTTGGGGGAGGCGGTGGTCAGTAGTCCGGGCCGAAGCGATGGGGCTCCAGCTCCATGTGGATAATGCGTTGGCCAAGCATGATGATGCGCCCGGCGTAACGCTCTTCGCCGGTGGAGGTGAAGTCAAAGAGGAATCGACGCCACACCCGGAGTTGACCCTGATCGTCGCGCTTGAACCACAAGCCGCGCAGATAGACGGCGTCGTCCAGCAGCATCACGTCCATTTTCTTGCAGTACTGTCGCGCCGCGTGCAGCACAAAGTCCTTGATGGCCTTGGCACGCCACCAGTACCAGATGAGGAAGCCGGCAACAAACAGCCAGATAAGGGTTCCTAGAGTCACAACGGTTAGGGCTTTCTGTGGACAGGGAAATCAAAGCCTACAGCATTGTCGCCGGCCTTGGAATGCGGCCGGCGACAATGGCAGGGCGTGCGGTCAGGACTGATGGACGGTACTGCCGTTGCCAACCTCCGCCGTGCCGTGATGGTCGCGGGCCAGCAGAATGTAGAACGCGGGCAGGACAAACACGGTAAACAGCGTGCCGATACCCAGCCCGGCGCTGATGGTCAGGCCGATGGCAAAGCGGCTTTCCGCCCCGGGCCCGATGGCGATCAGCAGTGGCACCATGGCGAAGATCAGCGCCAGTGAGGTCATGATGATCGGGCGCAGGCGGATAGCAGCGGCCTCGATGACGGCGTCCCGCTTGCTGAGGCCCTTGTCCACCTGCAAGGCATTGGCGAACTCCACGATCAGGATGCCGTTCTTGGACACCACACCGATCAGCGTGATCAGCCCCACCTGGGTGTAGATGTTCATGGTTGCGCAGCCCAGCACAATGAACGCCATGGCGCCGGCTACCGACATCGGCACCGAAACCAGGATGATGAACGGATCGCGCCAGCTCTCGAACTGCGCCGCAAGCACCAGATAGATCACCAGCAGCGACAGGAAGAAGGTCACCATCAGCGCGCTGCCCTGATTGGCAAACTGCCGTGATTCACCGGTGTAGTCGGAGGTGAAGCCCTGGGGGAACACCTCCTCGGCGGTGGCTTCCATGAACGCCATGGCATCGCCCACCGTCACACCCGGCATGACCACGCCCTGAAGCGTCAGCGAGTTCAGCTGGTTGAACTGGGTGCGCTGGGACGGCTCCACGTCATGCTCGAAGCTGATGACGCTGCCCAGGGGCACCAGTTCGCCGTTGTCCGCGCGAATGTAGTACTCGTTCAGGGCATCAGCGGTCAGGCGGAACTCCCGCTCCACCTGGGGGATAACCTGGTAGGAGCGGCCTTCCATGCTGAAGCGGTTGATAAAGCCGCCGCCGAGCATGCTCGACATGGCCTGGCCGATGTCCTGCATCGACAAGCCAAGGTCGGCCACCCGGTCGCGGTCCACCTTAATGCGGGTAACCGGCCGGTCGAAGTCGATGGACTTCTGCAGGAACATGAAGTTACCGCTGCCCATGGCCTTGCCGAGCATTTCATCGGCTACCTCGTTGAGCCGGTCATAGTCGTTGCCGGTGGTGATCACGAACTGGAACGGCAGGCCGCCGCCGGAGCCCGGCAGCGAGGGCCGCGGGAACACCGCGGTCTGCAGCCCGGTGATCTTCTTCAGTTCCGCATCGAGCTGCGGCTGGACGTCGAACTGGCTGACCTCCCGGTCGCCCCAGGGCTTCATCTTGAAACCCCCGAAGACAGCGTTGGGTGCGGTGATGCCGAGGATCATGAAGTCCTCGTTGTAACCGTCAACGGTTTCCATGCGCTCCAGCACTTCCTCGCCGTGCTCCTGCAGGTAATCCAGGGTGGCGGTCTGCGGCGCCAGGCCCTGATAGAACAGGATGCCCTGGTCCTCGGTGGGCGCCAGTTCGTTCTGGCTCATCATCACCATGAAGTAGATGGAGGCCAGCACCACCAGCGCGAAGAAGATCACCACCGATTTGGTGTCCATCAGCGCGCTCAACGCCCGTTTGTAGCCGTTGGCAAGGCCACCGAAGGACCGCTCCACCAGTTTCTCGAAGCGGTCGGGGTTGCCGTGGGGCTTGAGAATCTTGGCGGATAGCATGGGCGACAGGGTGAGCGCGACGATGCCGGAAATCACTACGGTGCCGGCGAGGGTAAAGGCGAACTCGGTGAACAGCGAGCCCACCAGCCCCCCCATGAAACCGATGGGGGCATACACCGCCACCAGCGTGGTGGTCATGGCAATGATCGGCACCGCCATTTCCCGCGCGCCGTTGATGGCAGCATCGAAACGGGACTCCCCCTGTTCGATATGCCGATGCACGTTCTCCACCATGATAATGGCGTCATCCACCACCAGGCCGATGGCGAGCACCATGGACAGCAGCGTCAGCAGGTTGAGGGAGAAACCCATCATCAGCATGAAGAAGGCGCCACCGACCAGTGACAGCGGCACCGCCACCGAGGGCACTACCGCTGCCCGCAAGGAGCCAAGACAGAGGAATACCACGACCAGAACAATCAACAGCGCCTCAATCAGCGTCTGGATGACTTCATTGATCGAGTTGTCGATAAAATCGGAGGCGTCATAGGCCAGACGCACTTCCAGGCCCGATGGCAGTTGCTGTTCAATGTCCGGAAGCTCGTTCTTGACCAGCTCCGCGACGGTCAGCGGGTTGGCACCGGGAGACAGTTCGATGGCCACGTAGGTGGCGGGCTGGCCCTTGTAGAGTGCCAGCTGGTCGTAGGTTTCAGAGCCCAGCTCCACCCGGGCAATGTCTTCCAGCCGGATCAGCGAGCCATTGGATTCCTTGATGACCAGGTCGCGGAACTGGTCCGGATCGCCGACATCGGTGTCACTGGTCATGCTGATCTTGGTGTACTTGCCCTCGGTGTTGCCCACCGCCGCCTGATAGTTGTTCTGCAGCAGCACCTGCACCACTTCCTGGGGCGTCATATCCACGGCTGACAGCCGCTCGGGGTCAAGCCAGGCCCGCAGGGCAAACTTGCGCCCCAGCAGTTCCGCCTTGCCCACACCTGACAGCGCCTGCAGTTTGGGCTGGACCACCCGGGTCAGGTAGTCGGTGATTTGGGGCACTTCCAGGTCATTGCTGTAGAACGCAATGTACATGAGCGCGGTGGAGTCACCGGTGGTGGAGGTGATCACCGGGTCCTGGGCGTCCTCCGGCAACACGTTGCGCTGACTGGCCACCTTGGCCTGGATTTCCGCCAGTGCGGCGTTGGCGTCGTAGTTCAGTTCCATCTTGGCTTCGATGGTGGACTGGCCCTGGGAGCTTGTCGAGGTCAGGTAAGCAATGCCGCTGGCTTCGGCAATGGCCTGCTGCAGCGGCGTGGTGATGAAGCCTTTGACCAGATCCGAACTGGCGCCGGGGTAGGAGGTGGTCACCGTAACCGTGGTGCTCTCCAGCTCGGGGTACTGACGAATTTCCATTTCCATGGCGGCGCGGGCACCGAGCAACAGGATCAGCAGGCTGACCACCGTTGCCAGCACGGGGCGCTGGATAAAGATATCGGTGAAGCGCATTATTCAGACGCCTCCGCCGGCTCGTCTTCGGTTTCCTGAACTTTGACCCGTTGCTCGGCGCGGAGTCTCAACAGGCCCTTGGAGACCACCTCCTCGCCGTCGCTCAGACCGTCTTCGATGGCAACACGACCGTCACGGACTTCGCCAGACTGAACCGTGCGGCGATTGACGATCAGGTCACCCTCGTCGTTCTCTTCCACCACGAATACGAAATCGCCGTAAGTG